>JASLGV010000089.1 GCA_030149995.1 Pedobacter sp. | reverse complement strand
TGGCCCGCATGGTGTAAGACCCGAACAGGGAAGATTCTGGTCCAATCCCGAAAAAACCCTCGATTCAGGAACCTATTTGCCTACAGGCGTTTGTTTGGCCGCAACCTGGAATCCTTCTTTAGGCTACGATTTCGGATCGGTATTAGGCAGTGAAGCCAGTTTCCGCGGGAAAGATGTAATCCTCGGTCCCGGAATTAACATCATCAGAACGCCGCTTAACGGCCGTAATTTTGAGTATCAGAGTGAAGATCCTTTCCTGGTCTCTAAAATGGGCGTGGGTTATATCAAAGGTGTGCAGGACCAGGGTGTTTCGGCTTCTGTAAAACATTATGCCGCCAACAATATTGAAATCCGCAGAAATTTTGTCAATGTACTGATGAGCGAACGTGCACTTCAGGAAATATATTTACCGGGTTTCAAAGCAGCTGTAAAAGAAGGTGAGGTAAATACGGTTATGGGCGCATACAATAAATTTCGCGGTCAATACAGCACCACCAATGATTATCTCGTAAATCAGATTCTGAAAAAAGAATGGGGTTTTAAAGGTTTGCTTATGAGCGATTGGGGGGCTGTACACAACACCATGGAAGCGCTTTATTATGGAACAGATCTGGAAATGGGTACCGATCTGGGCATGCAGCCAAAAGCGGACTATGCTAAATTTTTTATGGGCGATACAGTGGTAACGCTGGTAAAAAGTGGTAAAGTGGCCGAGCAGGTGGTAGATGATAAAGTGCGCCGCATTCTATATGTAATGTATAAAACCAATGTAATTGATGGCGAACGGAAAAAAGGTTCGTACAACACCAAAGCACACCAGCAAACGGCAGAAAAGGTGGCCGAAGAGGGGATTGTTCTTTTAAAGAACAACAACCACGCGCTTCCTTTATCTGCTGCGGTTAAATCGGTAGCGGTAATTGGTTTAAATGCAGAAAGAAAGCAATCGATGGGGGGCGGAAGTTCACAGGTAAAAGCCTTTTACGAGGTTACACCTTTGCAGGGATTGATTAATATAGCCGGTAAAAAGACTAAAATTACTTATAGCAAAGGGTATAACATTACCCGCGGAGCCAAAGCCGATCCGGTATTGATCCAGGAAGCGGTAAATGCAGCTAAAAAATCAGATGTGGCCATTATAGTAGGTGGCTGGACACATGGCTATAACAATTACTCGTGGGCTGATAATGCTTACGATTCGGAAGATACCGACAAACCGGATATGCAAATGCCTTTCGGACAAAATGAACTGATTAAAGCGGTTATAGCGGCCAATCCGAAAACAATTGTAGTACTTATGGGCGGCGGAGCCATGGATGTTTCCCAATGGGTAGATCGTGCACCTGCCGTTGTTCAGGCCTGGTACCCGGGAATGGAAGGTGGCACTGCACTTGCTAAAATCTTATTCGGTCAGGCAAACCCTTCTGGCAAACTCCCGATGAGCTTTCCTAAAAAATTGGAAGATGTATCTGCAGAGCGATTGGGTTCTTATGCCAAAGATTCCATTAACATGTACTACAATGATGGTATATATGTTGGTTATCGTTTTTTTGATACGTTTAAAATAGATCCCCAGTTTGCTTTCGGGCATGGCTTATCTTACACGGATTTTGCTTACAGCAACCTAACCGTACAAAAACAGGCTGACGATGTAACCGTGAGTTTTGTACTTAAAAATACCGGTAAGGTTGCCGGTGCAGAGGTGGCACAGCTGTATGTAAAACAAGAAGTTTCCGAACTTCCGCGTCCGGTAAAAGAATTAAAAGGATTCGATAAAATATGGTTAAAGCCCGGAGAAGAAAAAACGATTACCATTCGTTTAGATGCACAGTCTTTTAGTTATTACAACGATGTTAAACATGCCTGGGTATTGGAACCAGGTGTCTTTGATGTGCTGATCGGAAGCTCCTCACGGGATATCCGGTTAAACGGAAAAGTAACCCTCTGACGAATTTTACATTTCTATAAAAACAACATCCCTTTATTATAATTAAAAAAGCGCAAAAATTGCGCTTTTTTAATTTAAGGAAAGTTTATCATTTTTAAGCCATTATCAGACAGTTAATTCAACAATTGTTTTATAATGAAGTCTTTCATAGCAGAAATTTTATCTTCTCCATTGCTGTCGTTTACCAGAATAACAATTCCAGTTTGTTTGACAGGATAAATGTAGCATAAAGCTGTAAAGCCAAAACCATCATGGCCGGTATGCATAATGTAGGGCAAACCATTTTCTTCGCGGCCCATCATCCAGTTAAGCCCCAGTTGCATATCAGTAGGATTACCAAAAGTTACCTGATGGCTCAGCTTAATGACCGGATCTTGCTCATTAAGATGGGCCTTTATATACTTTAGCATATCATCAGGTGTTGAAAACATGGTGGGGGCTGCCCTGAAACCTTTATCAACGACCAAAGGTGCTGCTTTACCTTTTTCGTCATGTCCGGTTAGCAATTTAGCCTGCTGGTTTTTGCTTAACGATGGTTCTGTGCCATTCATTTTATACCGTTTTTGCAGATAAGTGGTAATCAATTTGGGGTACGGACGGTGGTAAACGCGTTCGAGAATGGCGATTAAGACCATCATGGAGTTTCCATTGTAGCGATATTTTGTACCGGGAATGGTATCCAGCTTAAAATGATGCATATCAGTAAAAAGACTGTCAGCCGTATATTCCTCGAAAAAATGGGTAAGATCTTTTGGGTTGAGCCGGGAAATACGATCCATAAACTGCTCAGAATAATTTTTTGATAATACCGGCATACCAGAAGTGTGGTTGGATAAATGTACAATCCGGATGGGATGTCCCTCATATTCGAGGTTGGGGTATTTGCCCGGAAGGTATTTACGGATGTCGTCGTTTAGGTTTATTTTACCTTCCGTGACCGCAATTTCAAGCAACCACCCTGCAAAAGTTTTTGCAAACGAACCAGGCCAGAATAGGTTTTTCCGGTTGGCAGCGAA
>JASLGV010000462.1 GCA_030149995.1 Pedobacter sp. | reverse complement strand
TAAAGAAAGTTATGTGAAGAAAGATATCCGTTTGACTTAATGAAATTGGTTTGGTTCAGTGCCGAATTGATCTGATCCGGCAATACGCCAAGTGCCTGCATGCCAGGCAGGTTCAGTTCAAGCCAGTATTCTTTTGTTTTTCCACCGGTAATGCGTATTTCAGATACGCCACTTACCTGGGATAAAAAAGGTTTTACCGTGTAGGTGGCTATCTTTTTTAAAGCCATTAACGAATAGGTCGTACTTTCGAGACTATAACCACTTACCGGCAAAATAGAGGGATTCATTTTCTCTACAGAGACATTAAGTCCGGGAGGCAATGAATTGCTGATTTTCGCAATTTGTGCCTGGATACGTTGCTGGCTCAGGTCAATGTCTGCTCCCGGATTCATAAAGGCCGAAATTTCACAGCTTCCTCTGCTGGTGGTGCTTCTTACCAATTGCAGCTCGGGAACCTGTTTCACTGCATTTTCGAGTAAACGGGTAACGGTTACAACCATTTTATCTACCGGCTGAAGTTCAGCTTCGGCAATAATTTTTATTTTAGGAAACGTAATTTCTGGAAAAAGTGATGTTTTAAGTTGATTAAAAGCATATATACCACCCAGTAAAATGATAATGAGAACAACCAGAATGGGATTTTTGTGGGAATGGAAAATTTTTCTCATCGTTGTATTTTAACTTTTGCTGTATCGGCAATGCCATAATTCCCTGTATATAAAATCCGGTCCGTTTTTGAAAAAAGCGGGCTAAGTAATTCAACTGTCTGGTTGCTTTCTACACCTTTCTTTACCCTGATTTTTACAGCGACAGAATCGTTAATCATTTTCATGACCCAGAAATCGTCTTCTGTTTCATTTGATAAAACAGCCGTTTTTGGAACAACCTGAGCATGCGGCCGATTAAAGCGAACGAGTCTCACTTTTGCAATAAGCCCTTGTGGAATATCCTGCTTCGTATTTACCTGTATAATGTAGCGCTGGCTTTGTGCCAGTGTATCTACAGCTGGCATAATACCCGAGATACGGCCGCTTACCTCCTGTCCGTCTGGTAAAATAATTTTCAGTTCTTTATTTGTCTGCGTTAGCTTTTTATACTCGTAAGGTACTTCGAGCAGAAACACCAGCCGGTTGCTGATGGTGGCCATCAATTCGCCATCCTGTACATAATCTCCTTTTTGATGGTTAACCTGTACAATAATTCCAGGCTGGTCTGCTCTGATACTGGTTACACCAGAAAATTTAAAATCGGGATCAAGCCGGTTGACTGTATTTCCAATGGCACGCGCTTCTTTGGTAACAAGGGTAAATAAAAGACTGTGTGCAGCTACCTGCTTACCCAATTCTGCTGTGGTGCTGCTTACATAACCATTAATATTGGATTTGATATAACTGTTTTCCAGATAAGCCGAAATGGCTGTCAGTTCTACGTATTCGACAAGATTACTGTCTTTAATGGTGGTAACTTGTACGGGACTTACAGGAGTCCATGCATCTTCTGCCGGCTGTTCGGCTGGTTTGCAGGCGGCAAGTACCAACAGGAATAAAGCGTAAATAATTAATTTATTTTTGATCATCGGTTCCAGTATTTGAGCTGATTAATTAGTTTTAAGCGATTGAGAGTCGTTTGATTTTTAAGGTTCTGCGCTGAGCGGTAATTGTTAATGGCCAAAATAAAATCAGCAATCTTTACATCGCCGGCGGGCAACAGTTTGCGATCGGCCTCCATAAGCCCTTTTGATAAGCGGATCTGGTCTTCTATCTGATTAAATAAACCATCTATAAGGTTAATTTGCTGACGTATAAGCAGGACTTGCTGCTCCTGTTGTTGCTTAAAGAAAGTTTTGTATGCTGCAGAAGTATTGGCGGCGAGGCTAAGTTTCTCGTATTGCCGTTTTTTCTGATGTCCGTCGTAAATCGGAATGCTAAAGGTAAAGCCTGCACTTGTTCCGAAATTCTTGTAAGGTTGTAAAAGAAATGATGAATTGTATCCGCCGTTCACGTAAACACCTAACTTTGGCTGATAAGCCAGGGCAAAACTCCTTTTTTGATTCAGCAACTTCAGGCTATCAATCTCAAACCGCCTGAAGAAGAAACCGGATTCTGTTACAGCAGGCATTTCCAGCTGTGGTATTTCCAGTCTGCTTGTTGTGGTGTCGCTCGTGCCCGTCAGGTAGTTTAAAGTTGCATAGTCACTTTTAAACTGCACCATGGCTTGTTTTAACAGTAATTCCTGCTGCTTAAATGTTACCAGAAATGTGAGGTATTCTGTTTGTTTGTATATATTACCACGGGTGAGCATTTTTAAAAGCACTTCTTCTTTGGCGAGCAACGAGAGTAGTTCCTGATTAAAATCTACCTGTTGCTGACTGGAAAAAACAGTTAGATATTGATCCGTAATGGTTTTATTTAAATCGTAAACAGACAACTGCCTCGCATATTTTACAGAATCGTGCTGAAGCTTGATCCCTGTAAGCAGGTTGTTTGTTCTTTTGCCGTTTAAAAGTTCATAATTAACACTTAACAAAGCTTCGAGGGCTTGTCCGTTGGTAAGTACCTTATCAAAACCGTAACCTTTTAATACAGGAGCATACAATCCGGCAGCATTTGCACTGATTTGTGGTCTGGCACCTGCCCTTATTATCAGACTGTCCAGATAAAGCGCCTGTTGCTGATTATTCAGGTCTTTTATAAGCGGACTGTTTTTTTCTGCAAGACTTAAAAATGAGTTGAGGTTTTTATTTTGTGCGTAAAGGTTCATTCCGCACATGAATGTGAAATACAGAAACACCGTTCTACCGATAAAAGTCATTGTTTATTAAAATATGGAATTACTTATTTCGCAACTTTTGTGTTTTGGTAAATCTTAAAAACGTCCGTATAACATCAGGCCGTTGCCTGTTTCCTGGTGAAATGGCATAATAGTAAAATGACTTTGTTTCTTGCTTGTAAAAAGGCTTTTAATATAGGGGTATATCAGGTATGAGAGTTTGGTAGAGGCAATTCCAAAACCAGCCCCTGCTACCACATCACTAAACCAGTGCTTGTTGTTATACATGCGAAGTGCCCCGGTAGCAGTGGCAACCACATAACCGCCATAGCCATACCATGGATTTACATCTTTATATTCCTGGTAAAGAAATTCTGCTGAGGCAAAGGCCGTTGCAGTATGTCCGGATGGAAATGAATCATTGCCACTCTCATCGGGACGCATCCGCCCCACCCCTTTTTTTACAAAATGCGTGGATGCACCCATAATGGCCGCCGAGGTTGCGTAAAGCATGGAAGCATCGAAAAGATTGTGTTTTCCTTTAATCCCAGCTAAATTTAAGCCATACACAGCCAGCGCTGGTGCAAACTGGATATAATCATCTACGTGTGCAGCAAATAAAGGATGATCTTCCTGTAATTCAGCTCTTGTACTTTCGTCAAGTTGCTTTAATGCACCGTGGTTGTACACCGTAACAAAGCCATACCCCATTAAGGCTGCCGGTACCACAA
>JASLGV010000431.1 GCA_030149995.1 Pedobacter sp. | reverse complement strand
GAAAGACTTTGTTTTTAAATACTCTGTAAATTTAGACATGAATGTGATATCTTCTGTGTTAAGCCCGTAAACTCAAATGTAGCTGAAAAAAATATTTTATCTCTGTTATCATTATAACAGCACAAAGATATTTATATTTTTGAGGATATATTTATACTTCAATTCTATTTATTAAAAAGGATTTCCGACATGAAGAAAACGATTGCATTATTAACCGGAGGAACCACGGGCGAATGGGTCATCTCTGTTAAGAGCGCGGCAACCATTGCACAGAATATTGATACAGAGCTGTATGATGTTTATAAAATTATGCTCAACGAGAATGGCTGGTTTTATGAACCGGCAGATTCGGTTAAAATTGAAATAGATAAAAATGATTTTTCTTTAACGTTAGAAGGTCGGAAAATAAAATTTGACGGTGTTTTTATTGCCATTCATGGTTCGCCCGGCGAAGACGGCAAACTACAGGGGTACTTTGATATGCTGCGCATTCCATACACGACCTGCGATGCACTTACTTCTTCCATTACCATGAATAAGGGCTATACAAAAGCCATTGTAAATGGAATTGAAAACTTAAATACAGCGAAGTCTGTACAGATTTTTAAAGGTGGAAATTACCAGCTCGAACAGATTAAAAAAGACCTTAAATTACCTTATTTTGTAAAACCCAATAATGGTGGCAGCAGCATTGGAATGAGTAAGGTAACGCGTGCCGAGCAGCTCGAGGAGGCCGTTAACAAAGCCTTTAAGGAAGACACACAAATTCTGATTGAAGAATTTATTGAAGGTCGCGAATTTACGATTGGCGTAGCCAAACTGGATGGAACCATCACAGCATTACCCCCAACGGAAGTAGAAACGGCAAAAGAATTTTTCGATTTTGAAGCTAAATATACACCTGGTGTGGCTATAGAAACCACACCAGCACCCATTCGTGCCGAAACCAAAGCACGCGTATCAAAAATTGCAACTGATGTTTACGCCAAACTTAATTGCCGTGGCGTGGTGCGCATAGATTTTATTTTAACTGGCGATGAAGGCGATTTTTACTTCATCGAGATTAATACCATTCCCGGGCAAACCGCTACCAGTTTTATTCCTCAGCAGGTGGCTGCTATGGGTTTAACGTTAAAAGATTTTTATACCCGTTTAATTAAAGAAACTTTAGGTTAAACAGATTTTAACTTGATTAACAGCTGTATAAGGGGCTTAGATTCCTTATGCAGCTGTGTTTTTGAGTATACGAACTTCAATCTGCATGGATATTCAACAGCTAAAAGAAAAGGGGTTTTTAACCAGGTGGTACGATAAAGACGCCGTTGTTTATGAGCCGGGTATGCGACCTAAAAATGTATATTTCATTGTTTCCGGCGAAATACGAATGGTAACGGTGAGTGATGAGGGAAAGGAATTTATACAAGGTATTTTTAAAACCGGTCAATATTTTGGTGAACCGGCTGTATTGATAGATCAGCCATATCTGGCTTACACCATTGCCAATAAACCTTCTGAACTGCTGATTCTCAATAAAGCTGATTTTTTTAAACTACTCGAAGAGCAACCAACGTTTAGCATGGAATTGATCCGTGTATTGAGTAAACGTTTGTTTTATAAATCGATGATGCTGGAGGAGCTTGCCAATGAAAAAGCAGAACACCGGCTGGTAACCATTATTAATTATTTAACGGCTGATCTGAAAGCCGGCGAACCCCTGAAAGCTACCCGACAGGAGCTGGCAGATATGACAGGCCTCCGGGTAGAAACGGTTATAAGAGGTGTTAAAATGCTGGCCGCCCAAAATCGTATTTTACTTAAAAAAGGAAAGATATTTAAAATTGATTAGCGCATATTTTTTTGTAAAGTTATACATTCCGGCATATACCATATATGATTCAAGTCATAATTTTAAAAACAATTTGATCGTAAATTTGTACCATTAATTAAATAGTTATGGCAGAATTAACCAAGTTTCAGGCAGTGTTAAAGTGTAAGTGTCCGAGATGTCGGAAAGGAGATATTTTTGAGGGCAGCGCTTATGCATTCAAACTGCAAAAAACAAATATTTATTGCCCGTATTGCAATTTAAAATTCGAACGTGAACCCGGCTTTTTCTATGTAGCCATGTTCGTAAGTTATGCAATGAACGTGGCCGAAATTATCACAATAGGCGTAGCTTCTTATGTTTTAGGGTTGCCGCTCATTTACGAAAATCTTTGGTATTATGTAGGTTTAATCTTGTTTGGGGTATTGCTTTTATCTCCGATTAATTACCGTTATTCGAGGGTAATTTTATTACACTGGTTAACTCCTGGATTACATTATATTCCTGAAATAGCAGGAGAGGTGCATAAAGAAGCCTAATCCAAACTCTTACAAGTGTTGATCTGTTGTAAATCAACACTTGTAAATACTTATTTCTACCGGATTTTTTTTAAGTGTTTATATCTGAGAAATTCCCGGTAACAAATACACCTCCTGTATCTTATTGTTTTATCCGGGTCAGCTAACTGCCAGTATAATTTTTTTAACAGGAAGTTAAAGTTACAGGTTAGGTAAATGGTTTTAGTTTTTATAATTTTGAACCGTTGTTCATCAAATCGTAAGGAGGGTCTTGAGCCATGATTTGTATTATAAACTATAAATAAATGAAATACCTGTTTTTTTGCCTGCTCTCTTTATTTACTACAATTTCATATGCACAGCAACATACCGATGCACATGTTCATAAAATGGATTCCATTTCTGCTAAAACTCAGCAAGACACTATAAAAATTGCGGTCCTTCTATACAATGATGTCGTATTAGAGGATTTTACAGGACCAATGGAAGTTTTTTCAAAGGCACAAAATCTTACCAAAGGAAAATATAAAACCATTACTGTTGGTTTAACGTCCGGTAAAATCGCTACAGAAAATAATTTATTGAAAATACAACCCGACTATACATTGGATAATTTGCCAAAAGTAGATTATTTAATTGTTCCAGGTGCGAGCATGCCTGTAATTAAGGAGCTTTTAAAAAATGCAAAACTTACTTCTTTTATTCAGAAATGGAATTCAAATCCCTCGGCTAAAACGGTTTCAATCTGTACAGCGGCTTATCTTTTGGCAAATACAGGGATACTAAAAGGTAAAAATGCCACCACGCATTATTTTGTAGCAGATGATTTTGAAGAGCAGTATCCGGAAATTAAACTCATTCGAAATGTCCGGTATGTTGAAGACCAGAACATCATCACTTCGTCCGGGGTTACATCTGGCATTGATGCAGCGCTTTATATTGTAGGTAAACACAGTGGCGAGGGGATTCAGGCGATGATTAACCGTGCTTTACAATATAATTATGGCGAAAATGAGAAATGGCCGGTAGCCCCTAAAGGCATGCGGTATCGAAGTAATTAAGTAATTGATAATTAATTACAAAGAACATATACCTCTTTTATTACTTTATATTTAGCTGCTCTGCTCATTCAAAATATTAGTCAGGAGGCTAACCTTTTCAGCAGAAGTACGTTCATATTGATATTCGTCTTCTATATCGCCCATTTTGCTTTCCGTATTGCGGTACTGCATCTTACTTGGAACCGGTACTTTTGCAGAAGCATGAAAAGCACTTGCACCGGTTTCCTTTATCAGGCTTAACAGGTTGTGTTCGTTAATGCCTGCACCCGGCATGATTTCAATACGGCCAGCCGCCTGTTTAACCAGCCCTGCCAAACGTTTTGAACCCAGAATAGCCGAAACAGCACCACCAGATGACAAAACACGTACTATGCCCAATTCGATGAGCACTTCAAGAGATTCTTCCAGGTTATTACTCATGTCGAATGCACGGTGAAAAGCTACAGGCAGGGGAGCTGCCAGTTTAATCAACTCAGTACACCTTGCTCGGTC
>JASLGV010000537.1 GCA_030149995.1 Pedobacter sp. | reverse complement strand
TGAATCCAGCCTGGCACTGGAAGAAATTAGCACAGGCTGGATTCAGGAATGATCTTTTGCCAGTTTTCGGGTTGTGGGTTTTTAGGATCGATTAACACCACCTGTTTGTTTGGCGCATGCAGGTCGGTGGTTAAAATTAATTTATCACCAATATTGTCTATTATGCTGTGGTTGTGTTCAAATCCTTTAACCAGCAGCGATATTTTACTTTCCGGCTTTGTTAAATCCTGGTAATACAGTGCATTTCCCGACGTTCCGGCAGAAGCGTAGATAACTAAGAAATGCTGATCTTCTGTTACACCGGCACCAAAGTATAAGTTGGGATTGGTTTTATCTTCAAAAATCAGCTGGTCTTTTTCCTGTGCATCACCCAGCTTATGGTAATAAATCTTTTGGTAGGTATTGCTGGCAGAAAGTTCCATGCCTTTTTTCGGTGCATCGTAACGGCTGTAAAAGAAGCCGTCACCTTTCCAGGATGCACCAGAAAATTTAACCCACTTAAGTTCGTCGTTTAGTTTTTTCTTCCCTTCAACTTCCATCACATAAATGCTACTCCAATCAGAACCCGATTGGGCAATGGAATAGGCAATGTATTTTTTGTCGTGCGAGAATCCTAAAAGGGAAACAGCAGCTGTCCCATCGGCAGACAGTTTATTCGGGTCCAGAAAAAGTTCTTCTTTTCCCTCCAGCCCTTTTTTAATATACCAGATACTTTGGTTTTGTAAGCCATCATTACGGGTATAAAAATAATAGGCGCCGGCTTTAAAAGGGGCGGTTTCTTTAGGATAGTTCCATATTTCTGTAAGTCGTTTCCGGATGTCCTTACGATAGGGGATTTGCGAGAGATAGTTCTGTGTAACTTCATTCTCTGCATCTACCCATTTTTTGGTTTCCGCAGAGGTATCATTTTCAAGCCAGCGGTATGGATCTGCTACAAGGGTTCCGAAATAATTATCGGTTACGTTTTCTTTCTTTGCTTCTGGATATTTCATTAAAGTTATTTTTTCTGCGGGCTTTTTGCTCTGGTTACAAGCAAGTAGGCTAAGTGCCAGGACCGTTAAGGTGAGTGTTTTTTTCATAATAGGCAGGTTTATGCTAATATAAATATTTGGAAAAGAAATGAAAACATAAAAAAGCTGTTTTCATTCGTTTTAATGCTTCCTGCTTTTTCTTTACCTTTGAAACGTACATGGCTAAGAATATTTATTTTGCTTCTGATTTTCATTTGGGCACACCCGATTACGCCGAAAGCCGTGCACGAGAGGCAAGGATTGTAAGCTGGCTTAATTTGATTAAGCCCACTTGCAGTGAGCTTTTTCTGATGGGGGATATCTTTGATTTCTGGTTTGAGTATGAAAAAGTTATACCCAAGGGATTTATTCGCTTACAAGGTAAGCTGGCCGAAATGGCGGATGCCGGTATAAAAATTTATTTCTTCAAAGGAAACCACGATATGTGGGTGCGTGATTATTTCACAAAAGAAATCGGGCTTGAAATTATCAGCGATGAGTTTCAGATGGAGCGGAATGGCAAAAAGTTTTACCTGCACCATGGCGATGGTCTGGGTCCGGGCGACCGTAAATACAAAATGCTGCGAAAGATTTTCAGAAGCCGTTTATGCCAGTGGTTATTTGCCCGTATACATCCAAACCTGGGGATTGGCATTGCAAATGGCTGGAGCCGGAAAAGCCGTGCCGCCGGAAGTGAGAAAGAAGTATTTCTGGGTGAGGAAAAAGAATGGCTGGCCATCTATGCCAAAGAGCAATTACAAAAGCAACATATCGATTACTTCATTTTCGGCCACCGTCATTTGCCGCTTGATATTCAGCTTAACGATCATAGCCGTTATGTAAATATTGGCGAATGGCTTAATTATAATTCTTATGCCGTATTTGATGGCGAAACGCTTCGTTTGACCTATTTCAACCCAACCGACCTTGTTTAAGGGATGAAATTGGTTAGAATCCCTCTTGTTTAAACCGAAACCGATGCAGCTGCTTTTGCAGATGCTATGGACTTTACACCTAAAATCGTATTTTTGCATTTCTTTATTAAAAAAGCCATGTTGAGAAGGGATAAACAGGTTTGCCTTATAGAAGCAAAACTTGTTTGAGCTGGATAAAGAAATTTCAAATAGAAATAATATGTTAGACAAATTAGAAGCTATAAAGCTGCGCTGGGAGGATGTAGAGGAGCAATTGAGCAATCCTGATGTAATTCAGGATATGAAAAGGTTTGCAGCTTTAAATAAAGAATATAAAGATCTGGGCAAGATTGTAGACGAATATAAAGTCTATAAAAATGTAATGAGTAATATCGAAGCCAACCGCGAGATCTTAACCGTTGAGAAAGATGCAGAAATGCGCGAGATGGCGAAAGAGGAGCTGGATTTGTTGCTTGTGCAACAGGAAGAAATGGAAAGCCGTATTCGTTTAATGCTGATCCCTAAAGATCCGGAAGATGCTAAAAATGCCGTTTTTGAGATTCGTGGCGGTACAGGTGGCGATGAAGCAGCACTTTTTGCCGGTGATTTATACCGGATGTATACCCGCTTTTTTGAAACAAAAGGCTGGGCTGTAGAAACGGTTGATGTAACAGAAGGAACAGCAGGCGGTTATAAAGAGGTAATCTTAAAAGTGTCTGGCGAGGATGTGTACGGGCAGTTGAAGTATGAGAGTGGTGTACACCGCGTACAAAGGGTGCCTGATACCGAAACACAGGGAAGGGTACATACTTCGGCTGCATCTGTTGCAGTTTTACCAGAAGCGGAAGAAATTGATTTATACATTAACCCGGCCGATATTGATTTACAAACCTCACGTTCGGGAGGTGCCGGCGGGCAGAATGTAAACAAAGTAGAAACGAAAGTGCAGTTAACGCACCGTCCAACCGGAATTGTGGTGGTTTGCCAGCGCGAACGTTCACAGTTGGGTAACCGTATTATAGCAATGGAGATGTTGCGCAGCAAGCTATACGATATTGAATTGCAAAAAAAGAACGGAGATATTGCGGCAAAACGTAAGACGATGGTTTCTACCGGCGACCGTTCAGCAAAAATCAGAACCTATAATTATCCACAAGGCCGTGTTACAGAGCACCGTATTGGTCTAACCATGTATAATCTTCCTTCTATTATGGATGGCGATATTCAGGAAATTATAGATGCCCTGCAATTTGCAGAAAATGCAGAGAAAATGCAGGAAGGTTCTGTAGATTAGGTTGTTATAACTTATTTAAAAAAAAATTTGTAAATTGAAAGATAGTCTCTATATTTGCAACCTCGAAAGAGAGAAGAGGTTCGAACTTTAAAGGAGAACAAAAGGAGTGGTAGTTCAGCTGGTTAGAATACATGCCTGTCACGCATGGGGTCGCGGGTTCGAGTCCCGTCCATTCCGCAACAAAAG
>JASLGV010000536.1 GCA_030149995.1 Pedobacter sp. | reverse complement strand
TCGGATGGCTTTGTGTTGCATGTGGCGCAATTGGTACGGACCAATAAAACAGCAGATCCACGTTTATATGTAAACCTGGTGCAGCCATGGCTGGATGTTTTAAACATCGATTGGCTGAGCGGGCCAAGAATGGACGTACCTGTTTCTAAACCAGATTACCTGGCAGGCGAACCCAATACCTATGGCTGGGGTTTCAGGAAATATGCTGCAATTGATTACCATTTAAATCAGGTGAACTACGATAAATGGAACTGGTATTTCCTTCGTATGGCAGATGTATATTTACTATACGCAGAAGCGAGTATTGGTTCTGGCGATGCAACGACTGGTTTGGAATACATTAACAAAGTACACCGCAGAGCCTACGATTTACCAATTAATACCCCGTCTTCTAAAGACTACGCCTCTCTAACCACCTCCACCGTGGCCATTAACGACCCGGTATTGGGCAGCAACCCACTACGTTACGAACGTTGGGCAGAACTTTTCCATGAAGGACACTGGTGGTTTGATGTTTGCCGCTGGCGCTTGGGGCCACAAGAAGCAGCTTTCTTTGGCACAGCCAGAAATGTAAGAACACCTTTATCATTTAACGAAGGTAAAAACTACGTATGGCCAATTCCATTGTCTGAGTTTAACTCGAATGCGAAAATTGCTGGTCAGCAAAATCCTCAGTATTAATTTTACGAGCTGTACGTTATCTATTAACGTACAGCTTTTAAGCAATAATAATTACAGTGAGCAGAAACAGATTTATATTTTTTTTCCTCTTTTTACTGACATTTCAATTTTTAAAAGCGCAGGATAATTTAAAGAATCTACCCGAGTACAGTTTACCGCTTACAAACGAGAAATTGGTTATTGCACATTGTATGACCAATATTATCCGTTTTAAAGGGCATCCGTTTGAAGACAGTTGCAACCCCGATTACTATTCATCTAAAGGCAATATTTCGGCTCCTTTAGGAGGCTTAACACAAGTTAAAGTGATGGCAGATAGTCTGCTGGCCAATGCTACACTTGATGAAGCGGTTGAATTTGAAATGCGGGCCGCCAAACGATCGGGTATAGATGGTTTTCAGTTTTACTATACTTTAAACAGTTATGCCTGGGATGACATCATCAAAGCTTATTTCAGGGTTGCCGATCGGGAAAACATTGATTTTAAATTTACTTTTTGTATATCCCATCCCAATGGCAGTACAGAAGCAAAAAAAATAGAACAGTTCGCCAAAAGGATCAATAATATTCTGGATGAAACCGGTCGTGATAACAAACACTGGCTGCGTACACCCGATGGCCGGCTAATTGTTTACCTCTGGGATGGCGAAAACCTGGCAGATTTTCCGGCTGACAAAAAAGGCTTACCCGATCAGTATTACATGGCCAGGGCTTATAAAAAACTGGCCGATGCGGTGAACGAACGCTTTGCCTGTGTATTTACCATCAATAAAGAAATTAGCCGGGAAGAACTGAATAATTTTCTGGATTATTTTCCTGCTCCCTGGATTTGGACCTTGCCTTTCGATGAACATAATTACATTGGAAACCGGATTGCAGACCAGTGTAAGGAGAGAGACCGGATCTTTACGGCTTCAGTGTTTAATGATTTTTATACCTCTAAATTGCTGAAAAAGGGAACCTGGGATATGTATTATAAAGTTTCTGATGCGGTTAAAGCAGGTGTGGAGAAGGTAGATCGAAAATATATTACTACAGGTTTATCCTATAATTTCAGGAAGCTGCTGGAATTCGGTATCGAAAGAAATGCTTCTATTATAAATGTGATTACCTGGAACGATTACCCGGAAGGCCATCACTTAGCTCCCGAAATTAATCACAACGATGGGTTTTCTATTTTGTTGAATTATTATAAAAGCAAATGGAAAGGGCAGGAATCACCTTATGCATCAAAAGACGTTGCCATTCTGTTTTACAAAAAATATAAGCACGACGTAAAACCTGTACCCTATAACATTCCGGTTGTACCCTTTCAGAAAGAAACCTTGCAACCCACAACAGAAGACGCTGTAGAAGTCGTTACACTGCTGCGGGCACCTGCACAACTTAAATTAAACGGACACACCAAAAATGTAGATGCCGGCCTGGGGATTTCCAGGTTTCCGATGGAAGAAGGCACACAGCGCGTATCTGTTTCCCGCGATCTGAATACAGTGGTTAATTTCTCGGCTCCAGAGGGAATTACCAGTAAACCCTATCGGTCGGACCGGATCACCTATACGTTTAGCAGTGAGTTTAAGGAGTTTTACAAAGATTTATTTAAGGGTTTTAAACCAGGCTTTTCAACAGAATACAATCCCGCTTTCAACGAAAAAGAATTATAAATACACACAAATCATATGAAGAAAAAGATATTTGCTTTTTTATTAAGTATTGGACTCACCACAGCTGGAATGGCGCAGGGAAATAATCCTGTTACCATTTCAATGAATAACGTTAAGCTGGAATTTACACTTGATCAAAACGGTACACCTTATTATTCGGCCTTTTATAAAGACAAGCCGGTCATTAAGAAATCATCTATGGGCTTTAAATTGCTGAACGATGTAAATCTGTACTCAAACTTTGAGATAATTTCAACTGATAAAAAAACGGTCGATGAAAGCTGGAAGCCTGTTTGGGGAGAAGTGAGTAATATCCGGAATCATTATATAGAACTTATTGTTCATTTAAAAGAGAAAAATACAGCACCTAAATTACTGGATATCACCTTTAAGGTATTCGAGGATGGAGTTGCATTCAGATACGGTTTCCCTAAACAGCCCGGACTGGACCATTTTATCGTTAAAGATGAATTAACCCAGTTTAATTTAACCGGAGATCATAAAGCATTCTGGATTCCCGGCGATTATGATACAAATGAATATGTATATACCACCTCACCACTAAGTGAAGTAGATGCATGGAAGATTCAAAAAAGTGCTACAGATATTGCCGTTCGGCAAGTACCGGATCAATTTGCGGTGCAAACCCCCTTGATGTTGAAAACCAGTGATGGTTTATACATTAACATCCACGAAGCAGCACTGATTAATTATCCGGCCATGCAGCTTCATGTGGATAAGAAAACCAATGGATTGTCTTCTAACCTGGTGCCCGATGCCCTGGGTAATAAGGCTTACCTGCAGGTACCATTCAGTACACCCTGGAGAACAGTAATCGTGAGTGATCGCGCAACGGATATCCTGAGTTCAAAAATGATTCTAAACCTGAATGAGCCATCTGTTATTGAAAACACCTCCTGGATCAAACCCATGAAATTCGTGGGTGTATGGTGGGAAATGCAAACCGGCAAAAGCACCTGGAGTTATGCCGAAAACCTTTCGTCTGTTAATCAGAACGGAGAATTGATCCCCAGTGGAAAACACGGTGCCAATACGGAAAATGTAAAGAGATATATTGATTTTGCTGCTAAAAACGGAATTGAAGGCGTACTTGTTGAAGGTTGGAACAGAGGATGGGAAGACTGGTTTGGCAGTTGGAAAGAAGATGTTTTTGATTTTGTACGTCCATATCCTGATTTTGATGTAAAAGGGATTTCTGAATATGCAGCTTCGAAAGGCGTAAAAATGATTATGCATAATGAAACATCGGGTTCTGTAACCAGCTACGAACGTCAGATGGATACAGCTTTCCGTTTTATGAATAAGTTTAATTATCCTGCTGTTAAAACGGGTTATGTTGGAAAGATTATTCCACGCGGCGAACATCACGATGGACAATGGATGGTTAACCATTTTCAGCGCGTAAATCAGAAAGCAGCCGATCATCAGGTTATGATTGATGTTCACGAACCGATGCGTCCAACCGGCTTGCACAGAACGTATCCTAATTTTATGGCCAGCGAAGCAGGCAGGGGAAATGAGTACAATGCTTTTAGCGATGGAAATGCACCGGAACACGAAACGATTTTACCCTTTACCCGCTTAATTGGCGGGCCGATGGATTATACACCGGGTATTTTTAAATTAAAAGGTTATGCCGAAGCCGCTCCGGAAAGACAGGTGCACACTACTTTGGCTAAACAGCTGGCGCTTTATGTTACCCTGTACAGCCCGATGCAGATGGCGGCAGATTATCCGGAACATTACGAAGCGCACATGGATGCCTTTCAATTTATTAAAGATGTGCCAACAGATTGGGATGATACCAAAATTGTAGAGGCAGAACCAGGTGATTACATTACAATTGCCCGTAAGGAAAAAGGAACTGCCAATTGGTATATTGGTGCCATAACAGACGAAAACAGCCGGCAGGCTGTTATTCCACTCGACTTTTTAGAGCGTGGGGGGGCGTATATAGCCACAATATATAGAGATGGTGATAAGGCCGACTGGAAAAACAATCCTGAATCTTATAAGATAGAAACACAAAAAGTAAATGCCCGTACGATACTTAAAATTAAACTTGCTGCGGGCGGGGGAGTTGCTATTAGCATTAAGAAAGTTAAATAATTTTAAGTAGCAAAGCTTATTGAACCGCTTAACCGGCTTAATAAGCTTGCTTATATTAACTGCACACAAGATATTTAGATGGATAGGAAAATAATTTTACCTGATATACAGTTTGTTATAAAAACGTAAAGAAATTTGCATATTTACTTTCTAAAATATCGATTATATCTCTATATTTGCAACCTCGAAAGAGAGAAGAGGTTCGAACTTTAAAGGAGAACAAAAGGAGTGGTAGTTCAGCTGGTTAGAATACATGCCTGTCACGCATGGGGTCGCGGGTTCGAGTCCCGTCCATTCCGCAACAAAAG
>JASLGV010000355.1 GCA_030149995.1 Pedobacter sp. | reverse complement strand
GGCTTGAAAAACGTGGTGAAGCGGATTTTGTGCTTACAACCAATATGGGTACCATTATCGAAGCCAAGGTGGTGGTTATTGCCGGTGGTTTGGGTTGTTTTGAACCTCGTAAACCTGCAGTAGAAAACTTGGAAAATTTTGAAAATGGAAAAGGTGTTAACTATATGATCCTGGATCCGGAGAAATACCGCGGGCAAAAAATGGTTATTGCCGGTGGTGGCGACTCTGCTTTAGACTGGACCATTTATCTGGCTGATGTTTGTTCTGAACTTACATTGGTACACAGAAGCGAAAGTTTCCGTGGTGCACCTGATTCTGTAAACAAAGTCATGAAACTGGCCGAAAGCGGCAAAATCAACCTGATATTAAACAGCAACCTGCACGCCGTACATGGAACAGATACACTTGAAAAAGTGGAGATTATCCAGAACCGCAGCATGGAAAAAACAGTTGTTGATGCAGATCACCTGATTCCTTTATTCGGTCTGAGCCCTAAATTAGGCCCGATTGAAGACTGGAACCTGAACATCAGCAAAAGCGCGATTGAAGTAAATACTGATGATTACTCGACCAATATCCCGGGGATCTATGCCATTGGCGATATCAATACGTATACAAATAAATTAAAGCTGATTTTATGTGGCTTCCACGAGGCTGCTTTAATGAGCCACAGTGCTTACCAGTATATGAACCCGGGTATTAAATATACCATGAAATATACCACTGTTAATGGTGTAGCAGAATTTTAAGCAATTCGACATTAAATAAGCCCTGGTTACATAACCAGGGCTTATTCATTTCCCTTTCTACCACATAAATAACCTTCCCGCCTAAGTCTTTACATTTTTTTTAAAAATGTAGCTATAAATGCTTATCACTTTTATATAAGTTTGTAGCCAGTTATAAGTAACCCGCTAAGAATGGAAAACAACATTACGATTTATATGCAGGAACCGGATGGTTCGGTAACCACACATGAAGCCCCAACAGATATGGGCCTAAGCTTGATGGAGTTTCTGAAAGCATCTGAATATGATATCCTGGCTACCTGTGGTGGAATGGCACTTTGCGCAACCTGTTGTGTAGATGTTTTGGAAGGCGAAGAAAAGCTAAATGAAATGAGCGACGACGAATATGCGATGCTTGATACGCTGCCTGATTTACTTCCCAACTCGCGTTTAGCCTGCCAGCTAAAACTCAACAACGATATGGATGGATTAAAAATTAAGCTACACTAAGCAAGCCAGATCCTATTATAAAAAAAGAGGTAATATTATTTACCTCTTTTTTTGTTTAACCAATGCCTACATACCTGAGTAAGGCCTGCTGGCAGGTTTTACACCCCAGGTTGCCGATGGCTTATTGCCCATGTAAATCTCCAGTTTACCACCCGCAGTAATTTCTTTATACAGGATGTAAGACCTGGAATAGGTTTTCCCGTTTAACACGATTTTCTGAATGTATTTATTTTGCCTGCTGTTATTTAAAACGCGGATGTCGAACTTTTTATTTCCCTGCAGGGTGATGGAAGCTTGCTCAATTAAAGGCGAGCCAAAAACGTATACGCCATTTGCCGGATTTACAGGATAAAATCCCAGGGCCGAAAATACATACCAGGCGCTCATTTGCCCAACATCCTCATTACCGCATAAACCGTCTGGTTTGTCCGTATAAAATGCTTCGTCAATCTTCCGGATCAGATTAGCCGTTTTCCAGGGCTGACCTGCAAAAGCATACAGATATGGCGTATGATGATTGGGTTCATTACCTTGTGCATAATTCCCGATCAGGCCGCTTATATCCGGCGATCCTTCTTCATCGAGCTTCAACGGTAAAGTAAACAAGGAGTCTAATTTAGACGTAAATGATTTATCGCCTCCAAAAAGTTTAATAAGTCCTTCTACATCATGCGGCACCAGCCAGGTATATTGCCAGGCATTGCCTTCTACATAATCGTCTGCCCGGTGTTTAGACGAAAAGGGATCGAAGGGTGTCCGCCATTTACCGTCTGCCATTTTCCCCCGCATAAATTTTGTTTCAGCATCAAAATATAAACCATATAGTTTAGCCCGCTTGCTGAAATAAATATAATCGGCCTCTTTATTCAGCTTTTTAGCCATCAGTGCAATACAATAATCGTCTATGGCGTATTCAAGTGCTTTCCCAACAGACTCATTTACCTTATCTGCCGGAATATAGGTAAGCTGCTGAATGTATTCGATCCCATCTTTCTTTTGCATAGCCGATTGCTTAATGGCTTCGTAAGCCAGCTCCACATCAAAGCCATGATATCCTTTTAAATAAGCATCTACAATAACAGGAACAGCATGATAACCCACCATGGTATTGGTTTCACTCCCCATCAGATGCCATACCGGCAATTTCCCCTGCTGTTTATAGATGGCCAGCATGGTATTTACAATGTCATTTACACGTTCGGGGTGAAGAATATTAAACAAGGGATGTGCTGCCCGGTATGTATCCCAAAGGGAAAAAGTTGTATAATTGTTAAAACCAGCCTTTGCATATACCTTTTTATCAGTCCCCAGATAATCGCCGTTTACATCGTTAAATAAGGAGGGGGCAATCATGGTATGGTACAAAGCGGTGTAAAAAGTCTTTTTATCTGCTACAGGGGCTTCTATTTTTATTTTGGCAAGTTCTTTCTCCCATCTATTGTTGGCCTGCGCTGCTACCGCTTTAAAATCCCAGCCCGGCAGCTCCGTATTCAGATTAAGCAAGGCATTTTCTGAACTAACCGGCGATAACGCTACTTTAATTTTTAATACATCCTGGTTAATGGCATTGAAATCTAAAACAGCCATTAGCTGTTTACCTTTTTGTTCATGACCAGCCTGTAAATTAAGTCCTTCGTATATAGAGAATTTTGTAAGAGGTTGCGAAAGTTTTACAGCAAAAAACAAGCGCTGATCTTCAGACCAGCCTGTAGAATGCCTGTAACCAACCAGGGTAACTGAATCTATCTGCTTAAACCAGGTATCTACTGGCTTATCCCAGCCGATGCCATCTTTCAGGTCGATTAAAACATGTGGGTTCCTGGCTCCTTTTTCAAAGGTATACTGATGAAAACCGACCCTTTCGGTCGCAGTAAGTTCTGCTCTGATGTTGTACTTATCCAATAAAACACTGTAATAACCGGCTTTTGCAGTTTCATTGTCGTGTGAAAAGGTAGACAGATAGCCATTAACAAGATCTGTCTTGCTGCCTTTACTTAGCTTTAAGCTGCCGGTTGCCGGCATCACGGAGATATCGCCTAAATCGCCAATCCCTGTACCGCTTAAATGGGTATGGGCAAAACCGGTTATGGTATTACTGGCATAATTGTAACCACTGCACCAATCCCAGCCTTCAAAAATATTGTTAGGCCCCAGTTGAACAGCACCAAAAGGTACATTTGCTCCAACAAACACATGTCCGTGCCCGGCAGATCCAATAAGAGGATCAACATAGGCCGTAAGTTTATTACCTGGTTGTGCCTGAATAGCCGTATACATGCACAACATGCCTGTAAAAAAAGTAAGGATTCTTTTTCCCATATCAGATTGGTTTCTTATTGATAATGGTTAAGCACTTCCCAAAGTGAAGTGATCTTAACCGCTTCTTTTTCTATATTTTGTTCGAAAGTAATGGTCTTTTGCTTGCCAGGCTCCAGATCAAAATAATTATCACTCCATTTCCCGGGATGTCCGGCCAGCTCTACAAAAACATACTTGGCAAAATTTTCCGATTGTAAAATCAACTGGTTAACCTTTATCGTATAATGAATTTCTGGATTTTTAAGGGAAAGATCTTTTGGTCTGATCAGATCACGTGATGGGGTTACATCATCGCGATAGGCTTCTCTTACAGCGTACCAGCCGGCTTTGGGCAGGCGTTTATCGTAATCTGTAATGCTCCAGCTTGCCACCGGCCAGCAATCGTTCAATTGCCATAGCAAGGTACCCATGTTATAAGGCATTTTACTTCTTTGAATCAGAATCATGTTTTTA
>JASLGV010000271.1 GCA_030149995.1 Pedobacter sp. | reverse complement strand
TTTCTCTTTTTCAGGCTGTGCTGCTGTTGCCGGAATGTGCTCCCCGATGCCCATACCCATACCTGGGTTGGTTCCGTAAGTAATCATCGGAGCAATATCGGCTGCATCAAAAGATAAAACGCTGTCGAACCTGGCATCTGCATCGCTGTACAGGGTTTTCCAGTAGGCCAGTGCTTTGTCCCACTCTGCACCCGCAGGAGCAAACTCGCGTCCTTTAATGTAATCGAAAGTAATCTGATCTGGTGCAATAAGACCACCTCTGGCGCCCATTTCAATGCTCATATTACAGATTGTCATCCGGGCTTCCATGCTTAATGATTCTATTGCAGAACCGGCATATTCAATAAAATAACCCGTACCACCGGCAGCAGATATTTTGGAGATGATGTATAAAATAATGTCTTTTGCCGTAACTCCTTTACCCAGTTGGCCGTTTACCTCTATTTTCATGGTTTTGGGTTTCTGCTGCAATAAGCATTGCGTGGCAAAAACCTGTTCTACCTGAGAAGTACCAATACCGAAGGCAATGGCACCAAAGGCACCATGTGTTGAGGTATGACTGTCGCCGCAAACCATGGTTTTTCCCGGTAGGGTAATGCCCAGTTCGGGGCCAATTACATGCACAATTCCCTGAAAAGGATGGCCTAAACCATAAAGTTCAACCCCAAATTCTGCACAGTTTTTGGTTAACATATCCACCTGGTAACGCGAAAGTTCTTCTTTAATAGGTTGCAGCTGGTTTAAAGTAGGTACGTTGTGATCGGCCGTGGCAACGGTTTGCTGCGGACGGAAAACAGGGATGCCTCTTTTGCGTAAACCATCAAAAGCCTGTGGCGAAGTTACCTCGTGTATTAAGTGGGTATCAATGTATAAAATATCAGGAAATCCTTCTTCACTTTTTACAACGTGTGCGTCCCAAATTTTTTCTACTAATGTTTTTGACATTTTTATTTTTTATTTAATTAAATCGCTTTGGGTTTGCCAGCCACTTTCAACGTGTTGTGCAGGCAAACCCGGTACGACATTCTTTTTTTATGCTGTTTTAATGGCCTTCATGGCTGTCATGGCTTTTCTTAACTCTGCGCCAATAATTTCAACTTCGTGGTTGCGTATTTTGTCGTTTACGTTAATTAAGGTTCTGTTGTCAACGGCGCCATCTTTACCCTCGTTAAAGTTTTTACCAACTAAATCGGTATCAACCTTTTTCATAAAGTCGGCCAATAAAGGTTTGCATGCCTGATCAAATAAATAACAACCATACTCGGCCGTATCAGAAATTACGCGGTTCATTTCAAATAACTTTTTACGGGCAATGGTGTTGGCAATAAGAGGTGCCTCGTGTAACGATTCGTAGTAAGCAGACTCTGGTTTAATGCCAGCTTGAACCATGGTTTCGAAAGCCAGTTCAACACCTGCTCTTACAAAAGCAACCATTAAGGTATAGTTATCAAAATATTCCTGTTCGCCAATTTTAACATCACCGGCAGGGGTTTTCTCAAATGCGGTTTCACCGGTTTCGGCGCGCCATTTTAATAAGTTTTTATCGCCGTTGGCCCAGTCTTCCATCATTGTTTTACTAAACTCACCACTCATAATATCATCCTGATGTTTCTGGAACAGGGGACGCATAATGTCTTTCAATTCTTCAGAAATCTCAAATGCTTTAATTTTGGCAATGTTGCTCAGTCTGTCCATCATGGCTGTAATGCCACCTTGTTTTAACGCTTCGGTAATTACCTCTACGCCATATTGAACCAATTTAGAAGCATACGCCGGGTCAATGCCTTTTTCAAGCATTTTATCAAAAGAAAGGATCGAACCTGTTTGAAGCAATCCGCAAAGAATGGTTTGCTCGCCCATTAAATCAGATTTAACCTCTGCAACAAAAGAAGATCTTAAAACACCTGCACGGTGACCGCCGGTACCTACACAATATGCTTTGGCCTGTGCCAGACCTTTTCCCTGCGGGTCGTTTTCAGGGTGTACAGCAATTAAAGTTGGTACGCCAAAGCCCCTTACATACTCCGCTCTAACCTCACTGCCCGGGCATTTAGGGGCCACCATAATAACGGTTAAATCTTTACGGATTTGCATGCCTTCTTCCACAATGTTAAAACCGTGCGAGTACAACAAGGTAGCACCTTCTTTCATCAACGGCATAATGGCGTTTACAACGGCTGTATGCTGTTTATCAGGCGTCAGGTTAATAACCACATCGGCTGTTGGAATTAATTCTTCATAGGTACCTACTGTAAAATTGTTTTCAGTGGCATTTTTCCAGGAATCTCTTTTACCTTCAATAGCTTCTTTGCGTAGTGTGTAGCTCACATCTAAACCACTATCTCTTAAATTTAAACCCTGGTTAAGGCCTTGCGCACCGCAGCCTACAATAACCAGTTTTTTACCTTTTAGCGCGCTTACACCATCTAAAAACTCAGAAGTATCCATGAAATCGCAAACACCTAATTGGTTTAATTTTTCTCTAAGAGGTAATGTGTTAAAATAATTTGACATCGTTTTATTGGTTAATTGGTTGTTTTATTTTTATTCGTTTAATTTTTTTTAGAAAAGCAGTTTTCGGTGCTTTTCGGTTGTTTCAGTCCCGCTATCCGTTTCTGCCGGTTTACCCCGCGCCACTACTATCGGGTTTGGGTTATGCAGGCCTGTATGCCGTCGGTTAAACCAGCCTCTTTTGTGCCAGTGCATATCCCAGGTGAAGGTTGTCGTGGCCAATGGTGGTGGTTAATATTTCTTCTATGGTATTCATCTCAGCACCGTAAGTAGCCGTAGCGAAAGGGGTTACTTTTGTAAAAATTCCTTTCTCGTAATCTGCTCTTATTTGTTCAATACTGCTGATGGCCAAATCTTTTAATGCTTCTATTTCCTGTTCAGATACGATGTAGGCAGGGCGTGTACCCCGCTGGTAATATTCGTTAAACTTTACAGAGGAAGTATCTGGCCTGATCCCTGTTCTTACGTAAGAAAGCGTCTGCGTACTGACCACAATATGCCCGAAATTCCAGATAATATTGTTGCTGTAACCTTCCGGAATTTTGTTTAACTGCTCAACAGACAGCTGTTCTGTTAACCGGATAAATGCTTTACGCGAGTTTAGTATAAAATCAAATACTTCGTTCATTACTTTTCTTTTTTAACCGCCGTTTTAAGATTGCTTCGTTCTCCGCAATGCAGGCAGGTTATTTTTTTTATTCTTTGGTTTCTGTGTTTTCAGCTTCGCTTAACGCTTCATTAAAAGTGATCTTGTTAAAAAACGGATCGTTTACGGTTACTGCCCAGGTTCCATAAAAGGTTTTCTCTAAACCTGGCCTGTTGTATTTGTAATTTTTATCAATGATTTCTTTATGAAATGTTTTTAAACCTGTACAATCAATATGAACATGTGCACCTGGCGAACAATCGCCGTGGTGTTCGCTTAAATGCAATTTAATTCCGCCAAGCGAAACCTGCATATAAACCGGGGTATTTTCTTCAAAAGTATGCTCCCAATCTATTTTAAAGCCCAGCCAGTTTACATAAAACTCGATTGCTTTATCATAATCGAATATTCTTAAAATTGGTATGGTTTTATTACATTTCATATTCTTATTTTTCGTTATTGCGAGCTCGGATTTGTGTGAGCCAAAGCAATCTATTTGAACTAATCTAAAAGATTGCCTGGTCGTTCCTCCCCGCAATAACGGGTTTGTTGTGGTTTACATCGTAAAAATCTTTTCTCCTTTTTCCAGAAACTCATTTTCCACCAGTTCTTCTCCTGGTTCGAAAGCTTCAAATTCTTTGAGTTTTTCGTGAAAACCAGCGCTGTCTTTAATAATGGCTACTCTTGCCGAGCGTACAAACTCAATCAGGTTATAGGGTTCAAGCGCTTTAACCAATGCATTGGTTTCTTCGGCATGCCCGGTTACTGCAAAGACCGTATAATCTTTACGGATTACAACGGCACTTGCCCCGTATTGTCTTAACAATCTTTCTACTGTTACACGTTCGGTAATTTCATCAGTCGATACTTTGTAAAGAGCCAGTTCCTGCCAGATAATTTCGGCATTGGTATTAAAATATACCTTTAGCACTTCAATCTGCTTTTCAATCTGTCGGGCCAGTTTGCGTACCACTTCGTAACCTTCGTGAATAACAATGTTAAAGCGGTGAATGCCATCAATTTCAGAAGGGGAGGTGTTCAGGCTTTCGATGTTGATTTTTCTTTTTGAAAAGATAATCGCAATCCTGTTTAGCAAACCTATACGGTTCTCGGCATAAACCGTTATGGTATATTCCTCTTTGCCATCAACCAAAGGGGCATTTTTATTTTCTAAATGGTCTATTGTGCTCATTTTATTTCTCTTTATACCGCCAATAATTATTTTAATCTGATTTCGCTAACGCTGCAACCCTGAGGCACCATCGGGAAAACATTGTTTTCTCTTCCTACCATTACTTCCAGCAGGTAAGAACCTTCGTGGTTAATCATGGTTTCGAGTGCCTGCTTTAAGTTGGCACGTTGGTCAACTTTATCGGCTTCAATGTAATATGCCTTGGCGAGGGATACGAAATCGGGGCTGGTTATGTTTACGAAAGAATAGCGCTTCTCGTGGAAAAGCTGTTGCCACTGGCGTACCATTCCTAAGAAACGGTTGTTTAAAATCAGAATTTTTACGGCAGCGCCAAACTGCATAATGGTACCTAATTCTTGTGGGGTCATCTGGAAACCACCATCACCTATAATGGCAATAACCGTTTTATCTGGTGCACCGTATTTTGCTCCGATAGCAGCAGGTAATCCAAAGCCCATGGTACCCAAACCGCCAGAGGTAATGTTGCTGCGGGTGTGGTTAAATTTTGCGTACCGGCAGGCAACCATCTGGTGCTGACCCACATCGGTAACAATGATGGCATCGCCACCGCATATTTCGTTGATGTTGCGTAATACTTCGCCCATGGTCATTTCATCGCCCTGTGGGTACAGTTCAGGTGTAATAACCTGATCGATTTCCTCTTGATTATAGGCCCTGAATTTTGCCAGCCAGTCTTTGTGCTGTTGTGCATTTACCAGCCTGGTTAGCAACGGAAGTGTTTCTTTACAGTCGCCCCAAACACCAACATCTGCTTTTACATTTTTGTCAATCTCGGCAGGGTCAATGTCGAGGTGAACTATTTTGGCTTGTTTTGCATACTTGTCTAAACGGCCTGTTACCCGATCGTCAAAACGCATACCGATTGCAATAATTACATCAGCCTCGTTGGTCAGTACATTTGGTCCGTAATTTCCATGCATGCCCAGCATGCCCACGTTTAAAGGGTGGGTAGTTGGTATGGCACCTTCGCCCATAATGGTCCAGGCTGCGGGAATGCCACTTTTATCAATAAATGCCTTAAATTCTTCTTCGGCTTTACCTAAAATAACACCTTGTCCAAATAAAACGAATGGTTTTTTTGCTTCGTTAATCAGGGCGGCAGCTTGTTCTATAAACTCCATTCTGATTTTTGGTTTTGGACGGTAACTGCGTATGTGGCTGCACTTTACATACGGGCCGAATTCCTCAAGCTGTAGCTGGGCATTTTTGGTTATATCTATCAAAACGGGACCTGGTCTGCCACTTTTCGCTATGTAAAAAGCTTTTGCCAGTACCTCCTGAATTTCTTTTGCATCGGTAACCTGATAGTTCCATTTTGTAACGGGTGTGGTAATGTTTATCACATCTGTTTCCTGGAAAGCATCGGTACCCAGCAGGTGGGCAAAAACCTGTCCTGTAATACAAACCAGCGGGGTACTGTCGATCTGGGCATCGGCCAGTCCGGTTACCAGGTTGGTTGCGCCCGGGCCGCTGGTGGCAAATACAACGCCCACTTCGCCGCTTGCCCTTGCATAGCCTTGAGCGGCATGGATACCGCCTTGTTCATGGCGTACCAAAATATGTTTCAGGCGGTCGCTATAATCGTAAATAGCGTCGTAAATAGGCATAATGGCACCTCCGGGATATCCGAAAATGGTGGTTACACCTTCTTCTATTAATCCGTTTAGCAATACTTGCGAACCTGTTCCTTTAAAGGTTGTACCGGTCGCTGCAGCTGCTTTAGGCTGTTCTATTGTGCTGTCTTGTACAGTTTCCATAGTTATATTTTTGCAGTTCTTTGTTCTTTAATTTTAAACCCAATTCTTTCCCTGTCGGTCCATTTTAACGGCGCAATTTTTTCATCAATTAAATTTTCCATGGCCCCATAAAGTTCGTTTAGCTGAACGTTATGCAGGGGATGACTTTATTTTTAGTATTCGTCGGTAACACAGCCGTTTGCTGCGTCTGAAACTGTTTTGGCATATTTGTACAATACACCTTTGGTTACCTTCAGTGCAGGCTGTACATAGTTTTTTCTTCGTTCGGCAATTACCGTTTCGCTTACTTGTAAACTGATGATGTTATTGACTGCATCGATTAAAATCCGGTCTTCATCTTCTACCAGGCCAATTAAGCCACCTTTGTAAGATTCGGGTGTAATGTGTCCAACAACAAAACCGTGTGTACCACCCGAAAAACGGCCATCGGTAATTAAAGCAACCGATTTTCCTAAACCTGCACCAATAATGGCAGAAGTTGGTTTAAGCATTTCGGGCATGCCCGGAGCACCAACAGGGCCAGAATTTTTAATTACCACCACATCGCCTGGTTTTACACGGCCATTTGAAAGACCTGCGATTAAATCGTGTTCGCCGTCAAATACACGTGCCGGGCCTTCGAATTTTTCGCCTTCTTTACCGCTGATTTTTGCAACGGAACCTTTTTCGGCTAAGTTTCCATAAAGAATTTGCAGGTGACCGGTTGCTTTAATCGGATTGCTTAATTTTTGAACAATTTTCTGATCGTAATCCATAATAGATTTTACATCAGCTAAATTCTCGGCTACGGTTTTTCCGGTTACGGTTAAGCAATCGCCATGGATCAATCCTTCGTTCAATAAATATTTCATTACTGCAGGTGTTCCGCCATACTGGTGCAAATCCTGCATCAGGTATTTTCCACTTGGTTTAAAATCTGCGAGTACCGGTGTTTCATCGCTCATGCGTTGAAAGTCATCCTGTGTAATGTTTACGCCAATGGCTTTTCCAATTGCAATAAAATGCAAGACGGCATTGGTGCTTCCACCCAATATGATGATCGAACGAATGGCATTTTCAAATGCTTTTCTGGTCATAATATCAGATGGTTTGATGTCTTTTTCTAATAAAACGCGGATGTATTTTCCCGCGTCTAAACACTCTTGTTTTTTCTCCTCACTCACGGCGGGGTTTGAAGAAGAATAAGGTAAGCTCATGCCAAGGGCTTCAATGGCAGAAGCCATGGTATTAGCCGTGTACATACCGCCACAGGCACCCGCACCCGGGCAGGTATGTTTAATAATGCCCTGGTAATCTTCTTCAGAAAGGTTTCCGCATATTTTTTGTCCAAGGGCTTCGAAAGCGGAAACAATGTTAAGTTCTTCGCCTTTATAGTGTCCGGGTGCAATGGTACCACCATAAACCATAATAGAAGGACGGTCTAAACGCGCCATGGCCATAATGGCTCCGGGCATATTTTTATCGCAGCCAGGAATGGCGATAATGCCATCGTAATACTGGCCACCACAAATGGTTTCGATGCTATCGGCAATTACATCGCGGCTTACCAGCGAGTAACGCATGCCGTCTGTACCATTGCTCATGCCGTCGCTTACGCCAATGGTGTTAAAAACCAAGCCCACTAAATCATTTTTCCAGACCCCTGCTTTGACATCTTTTGCCAGGTCGTTTAAGTGCATGTTGCAGGTGTTACCATCGTAACCCATGCTTGCAATTCCGACTTGTGCTTTTTCCATATCGGCATCGGTTAAGCCAATTCCATAAAGCATTGCCTGGGCAGCAGGTTGTGTTGGGTCTTGTGTAAATGTTTTACTGTACTTGTTTAATTCGTTCATTGTTTAGGGTGTATGTTTTGTTCGTATTGTTGTTTTTTGAGGCAAAAAAAAACCGCCTCTTTTCGGGAGGCGGTTTCGGTATTGTATATTTTTTTATTATACGCAACGATTTCCACCTCTCTGATGAGAAATGACAATAATCAGGTTGCTAATAATGTTTGTGTTAAACTTCATGTTTTTTCGAATGCGAAGCACAAACATACTAACTTATTGAAAAAAGCAAAGAACTATTCAAAATTTTATTTTGGCCTGTTGTTGTGTGGTTCCATACCTGCTTCTTGAGGGCAGGTATAAGGCCATGCTGTTGAGGCTATATTTCTTCATGCAGGAAATACGACCTCAACAGGTATCCTGTTTATTTAAATGATTACCTCGTAGTTGACTTTTTCCAGTACCAGGTTTTTGTATGCGCGTTGTATGGTATAACCAATGGATTCTCGCCACCGGGCACGGTAAACAGTATCGTCTATCGAAGCAATACCGGCAATTTCGGTTGCTGTACCACAGAGAAAAGCACTGTCGGCCGTTTTCAGATCTTTAACGGTGAGTTTTTTCTCTATGCATTCAATATCCAGTATTGCACAAAGTTCTTTAACGGTTGCACGGGTAATGCCGGGTAAAATATTACCTGCAGAAGGGGTATATAACTTTCCGTCTTTTTCCAGAAAAATATTGGCACCGGCTGCTTCAGCAACAAATCCGTGCATATCCAGCAGCAATGCTTCGTCAAATCCTTTAAGTTTGGCTGCTGTGCTGGCCAGGATCGAATTAACGTAACCGCCACTTAATTTAGCTTCCATTGGGATTGATCTTGGATTGGGCCGTTCGTATTCTGAAAGCTGCATTTTTAGCAGTTTATTTCCCAGGTAACTGTCCCATTCCCAGGCACAGATTAATATGGAAACACCTGTAGGGCTTCCGAGTTTCATATTGGGGTCGCAAAAAACAAGCGGACGGATGTAGGCGTCTTTCAGCTTGTTGAGCTGCAAAAGCTTATAAGTTTCTTTAATGAGTTCTTGTTTATCCCATGGAAAGGGAATGTTGGCCAGCTGGCAAGAACGCTCCAGACGGTCGAAATGAGCTGCAGCTTTAAAAATTCGGTTGCCATTATGCGTTTTGTAAGCTCTTATACCTTCAAAAGCAGCATATCCATAATGCAGCGATTGTCCGTAAAGGCTGGTATGGCTATCGGTGGCTTTTTCAAACCGCCCGTTTAAGTAAATGATCGTGTTAGAATTGTAGTATTTCATAATACACGTGTTTTGTTGTTTTGTGCTGCCCAAAAAAAGCGCCTCTTTTTGGGGGCGCCTGGTTAATTTTTAAGCAAATAATTATATAAACCGCGCCTGCTTTTTACTTCGCAAAATATTGAGCTCTGCCAAGCTTAGCAGAACAACTCCTAAAAACAGCACATACGCGGTTGGATTTACAACCGGTAGAATTAAGTATGTGTTATTTAATTGAGTCATCCTTTGGTGCTTTTTTTATAATAAACCAATTTAGTTTTTGGTCTATTAATATGCAAACGAAAATCAAAAAAAATATATTAAGAATATAGTTCTGTTGTTTTTAATTTATTTGGAATATAGTTTTGTTAAAACTGGTTTTAAGTTATTTAACGTGGTGGTGTGTATACCAAATATCAAATTGGTATACGGTATGTTTGTTATGCTTGCATTGTAAATTTGTTGTTTTTCGGCGTAAAAATAACCAGCACTCAAAAAAACTTGATTTTTTGAAGCATTTAAAATGCACAGAGCGGGTACTTTATGTTTCTTTTATTAAACGGTAAAAAAGATGGCAAGGCTGTTTAAAGTGGATATTTTAAGAAATGAACCATTTCTCTCCTTATGGGTGAATAAACGCATGTCTGAGGATGATGAAGAAACGTTGGTACCGCAAGTTGTTTTGAGGCTTTTGAAAATATAAAAGCTGCGTGAGATGGGTCGCCTGAATTTGAGCGACAATATAGGTACAGATACTCAAAGAGCCATTTAATTAAATGGCTCTTTGAGTTCTATTTTGTAAACGGCTATTTGTACAAGTTTTTTGTTTTGGATAACCAGCTACGTGCAGCTGCATGTTACCAATGGTAGACCGAAACAGATTTATTCTTCTTCTTGCGAAAGCGCTTTTGAAGCAACTTTACCAACTGTTAAGCCTTGTACAATGATCGAAAATACAACGACAAAATAGGTGGCGGCAATTAAAGGTGCTTTATAAGGTCCTTCGTCCATGGATAGAGCAAGCGCAATAGATACACCTCCTCTTAACCCACCCCATACCAATACTTT
>JASLGV010000222.1 GCA_030149995.1 Pedobacter sp. | reverse complement strand
AAGCAGGCAGAAAAGGTATTAAAGATTACTTATCTCGAGGCAAAAATATTTAAAAGCGATTTAATAGGTACAGAACATTTATTATTATCTGTTTTAAGAGATGATGATAACATTGCTTCTCAGATTTTATTGCAGTATGGTGTTACATACGATATTTTTAAACAGGAAGTAGAGGTGAATAAAAATGGTTTCAGAGACGATGTTCAGAACAGCGCTTCCACCGGAGGTGATGATGATTATCGTGAAGATGAAGCTTTCAGTGCTCCTAAAAAAGTATCTGATATAAAATCCAAAACACCTGTTCTTGATAACTTTGGCCGCGATTTGACGAAAGCAGCAGAAGAGGGCCGCTTAGATCCGATTGTGGGCAGAGAAAAAGAAATTGAACGTGTTTCTCAAATCCTTTCCCGCCGCAAAAAGAACAACCCGATTTTAATTGGTGAACCTGGAGTTGGTAAATCAGCCATCGCCGAAGGTCTTGCCCTGCGCATTGTTCAGCGTAAAGTTTCGCGCGTATTGTTCAACAAACGTGTGGTTACTTTAGACCTGGCATCGCTGGTGGCAGGTACCAAATATCGTGGTCAGTTTGAAGAACGGATGAAAGCGGTGATGAATGAACTGGAGAAATCTACGGATGTAATCCTTTTCATTGATGAGATCCATACCATTGTAGGTGCCGGAGGCGCTTCCGGTTCACTGGATGCATCCAACATGTTTAAACCAGCTTTGGCCAGGGGAGAAATCCAATGTATTGGAGCAACTACGCTTGATGAATACCGCCAGTACATTGAAAAAGATGGTGCTTTAGACCGTCGTTTCCAAAAAGTAATGGTCGAGCCGGCAACACCAGATGAAACGGTAGAAATCCTGAACAGAATTAAGGAGAAATACGAGGAACATCACGGTGTTACGTATACAGATGAAGCGATTAATGCTTGTGTATCTTTAACATCCCGTTATATTTCAGACCGTTTCTTACCAGATAAAGCCATCGATGCTTTAGATGAAGCCGGATCAAGGGTTCACTTAACCAATATCCACGTGCCGCAAAATATCATCGATATTGAAGCAAAAATCGAAGATATTAAGCTGGAGAAAAACAAAGTGGTTCGCAGCCAGAAATATGAGGAAGCAGCCAAACTCCGCGATACAGAAAAAAATCTGATCGAAGAGCTGGATAAAGCAAAAGCCGAATGGGAAGCAGAAACCAAAACCAAACGTTACGAAGTTTCTGAAGATAACGTAGCAGAAGTGGTTTCGATGATGACCGGCATTCCGGTACAACGTGTTGGACAAACAGACAGCCAGAAATTGCTGAATATGTACGACAAGGTTGCTGAGAAAATTATTGGTCAGGACGATGCCATTAAAAAGCTGACCAAAGCCATTCAACGTACCAGGGCCGGATTAAAAGATCCTAAAAAACCTATTGGTTCTTTCATTTTCTTAGGTCCTACTGGTGTGGGTAAAACAGAACTTGCCAAAGAACTTGCCCGTTTTATGTTCGATAGTGATGATGCACTTATCCAGATCGATATGAGCGAGTACATGGAGAAATTTGCCGTTTCGAGATTGGTAGGAGCGCCTCCGGGATACGTTGGTTACGAAGAAGGCGGGCAGCTTACCGAGAAAGTAAGAAGAAAACCTTACGCTGTAATTTTGCTGGATGAGATTGAAAAAGCACACCCGGATGTATTTAATATCCTTTTACAGGTATTAGATGAAGGACAGCTTACAGACAGCTTAGGTCGTAAAGTTGATTTCAGAAATACGATCATCATCATGACATCAAACATTGGTGCCCGTCAGTTAAAAGATTTTGGTCAGGGCGTGGGTTTCTCTACCTCTGCAAAAATTAACCAGACCGAGCAACACAGTCGTGGTGTAATTGAAAGCGCTTTAAAAAGAGCTTTTGCACCTGAGTTTTTGAACAGGGTAGATGATGTAGTTGTCTTCAACAGCCTTGGTAAAAGCGAAATATTCAGAATTATTGATATTGAATTAAAAGCATTGTTCGGGCGAGTACATAACTTAGGTTATGAAATTACCTTAACAGAAAATGCAAAGGAATACATTGCAGAAAAAGGTTTCGACAGTGATTTTGGAGCCCGTCCGTTAAAACGTGCCATCCAGAAATATTTAGAAGATCCGATTGCAGAAGAAATTCTGAAAGGTGAACTTGCAGAAGGCGATGTTTTGGAAGTCGATTACAACAAAGAGAGTAGTTTAATCGTCATCAACCATAAAAAAGGCCCTAAAAAAAAGGAAGAGCCTAAAAAGGAAGAAGATTCCTCTAAATAAAAAGAAAAGCTTCCGATTTAAAATCGGAAGCTTTTTTGCTTTACAAAAGTTTGAATGAAGAATATTTTTTTAACGTATCTCGCCTGTTTTTTCTTACTCAGTTGCGCAGCCACAGTCAACAACAAGAACGTTTCCGAAAAAACAAAATCAGAACCGAATACAAAATCCGTTGTTGCACCATTACCAAGCAAAGCTTATACAACAGCTGATGGCTATGAAAGCGATTATAAGCACAACCTCAATGTTGTTTATTTTATCCCCAAAGATCTCGATACCGTGGCAGGTTATCATAAGCGGCTGAGTGAAATCCTTTTAATGGGGCAAAAATATTATAAAGATGAAATGACCCGCAACGGGTATCCGGGTAAGACCTTCGGACTTTGGGTAAACCAAAAAAACAGGGTTAAAATCATCACCATTTTTGGTAAGAAAAATAAAGAAGGGTATCCAAGAGCCGGATTAAAAGGAGCAATTGCCGAAGAAATCAATGCTTATTTTAAAGAAAATCCGCAGGATCAGAATAGTTTACATACCTTAATCTTATTGCCACCATACGGTTATAAGGCCGATGGCAGCCCAATTGATGGACCTTTTTATGGAATTGGCAAATGGTGTTACGCTATGGATTATGAAGGACTCGACCCAAAATACATAGGAACTTCAAAGTTTACCAAATGGTATGGTGGCATGATGCATGAACTGGGGCACGGATTAAACCTGCCACATAACTGCCTGAAGGTTTCAGAAAAGAGCTTATTGGGAACAGCACTCATGGCAAATGGCAACTATACGCTGAGTGTTTCTAAAACCAGTTTAACAGCTACCGATGCGGCCATTTTAAATACCAATCAGATTTTTAACAAAGATGATAAAACTTATTATGGGAAGGTAGTTGCCCGTATTAAAGAAATAAAAGCTACTTACGATGCAGCAAGATCTGTTATTTTAATATCGGGTCAGTTTGTTTCCGATACGAAGGTAAACAGCATTGTTTATTACAACGATCCAAATGTAAACAACGAAGGGATTGGGGTAGCCCAGGACTATAATGCCGTAAGCTGGGAATCCAAGCCCATTGGAGCCGATAAATTTAGCCTGGAAATTCCGCTTTCAGACCTGGAGTTTAAAGGAAATACCGAATATGAACTGAGGTTAAAACTGGTACATGAAAATGGCACGGTAACCGTGTTTAATTATGTTTATAAATTTGTAAACAATGTTCCGGTACTGGATTTCAGTACACCGGCAGAATTAAGTAAAACAGGCTGGAGTGTTTCAGCCAGTTCTGAAGAAACTTCCGGCGAAGGAAAAAATAACGGCAGGGCACTGCAATTAATTGACGGTAATCCTGATACGTACTGGCATTCGAAATGGAGCACGCCAGCTGCTGCAGGCCCTCATCAGGTAACGATTGATTTTGGTGGTTTAAAATCTGTTCTGGGCGTTTCCCTTACGCAGAGAAATAACTTATCAAGAGCTGTGAAAGATTTTGAGCTTTTATACAGTACAGATGGTATAAAATTCAGTTCAGCCGGAAATTTTGTACTATTGAATAACGCCACTACACAGTATTTTAAGTTACCCGTTAAAAAATCGGTTAGATTTATCCGGATCATGGCAAAGTCAGCATATGACGGACAGAAGTTCACATCGCTTGCCGAAATCGGTGTTTTTTAAGAAAATTTATGGATCTGACAGCTTATTTAAGGCCTGGTAAGGCTATTAACCTTACCAGGCTTTATTTTAAAAGAAAAGGTGTGAAAAGCAAGCGAAATTAAAAAAGAGTTGTTTGCGCAGAAGGAATTTTAAACAGGTTCCGGTTTAAGAAGATTTCCTGTTGGTTTAAACCATTTAGACGGCAATGCAGCTTAAAATTATCACGGATCATTTGTGCAATATGCCCTTCTCCGCGCATGCGTGTGGCAAAACGGCTGTCGTTTACCTGTCCGCTGTGGCAGCTTTCAATCATGTGCCAAACCTTATCAAAACGATCGGGAAAATTTTTCAGGAGCCAGTCTCTAAAAATAGTCGATATTTCGCCATTTAAACGTACAATCGTATAACCAGCGCCTATGGCACCAGCATTGGCCACCGTCTTTAATATGGCTGGAATTTCATGATCGCTTAAACCTGGAATAAGGGGCGCAACCATGACGCCCATGGGGATGCCGGCCTTGCTCAGGTTTTCTACGATCTTTAAACGTTGCGTGGCTGTGGTGGTGCGGGGTTCCATTGCCTGGCGCAATTGCTCGTTCAGGCTGGTGATGGATACATAAACCATGCATAAGTTTAGCTTTGCCATCTCCTGTAAAATATCCAGATCCCGAAGGATCAGCGCATTTTTGGTAATCATACCAATGGGTTGCCGGTATTCCAGGGCAATTTGAAGCAATTGCCGCGTTAGCTTAAATTTTCTTTCGGCAGGCTGATAACAGTCAGTATTACCCGATAGGGAAATCGGGGTAGCATCCCAGCCTTTCTTTTCCAGAAATTTTTTAAAAAGCGCAGGAGCATCCTTTTTAACAATTATTTTTCGTTCAAAATCCAGCCCTGCACTGTAACCCCAGTATTGATGCGAATTGCGGGCATAACAATAAATACAGCCGTGTTCGCAGCCCTGATAGGGATTTAACGAATACCACATATTTACATCCGGACTGGTTACCTTATTGACAACAGTTTTGGAGCTTTCAAACAAGAATGTGGTTTTACCATCACTTTCAGTCCAGTCATCAATGCCCTCCGCATGCGCCTTTACGTAATCGTTTTTTAAAAAACGGTTATGAGGATTTACCTGTGCACCTCTACCTTTAAAATAACTTTCTTTCTCTGCCTCACTCATAAAGTAAAAATACTAATATTTTTAGTATTTAAATAACGGGAGTGGAGAAATACTAATTATTTATTTCCTTTGCTGCTAAGAGGGATGTAATCCATTGGAACCATATCGCCAATTTTTTCGTATGCCCAGAAGCCTTCGTATAAAAGCGAGCGGGCATCGTAAATGCCGCCATTTTCATAGAAACGAACCGGCGCCTGTGTTAAATTGACAACAGAAATTTGGTTATCAGGTACATTGAGTGGCCTGAAAATCCAGAAACCACTTTTAGAATATTCGAGCGATTCTTTTTCCTTTGTATATTGTATGCACAA
>JASLGV010000006.1 GCA_030149995.1 Pedobacter sp. | reverse complement strand
AATCCTTCCTGAAAATCGTAGCTGCTCCACCATTTAAAGGTATGTTTGGGTTCTTCAGAGTCAAATATATCGCCCTGGTTGGTTGGATCGGTGATGTATTTTGTTTCCAGATAGGTATAACCGGTAAGGATGTTGAGGCCTTTAACCGGACTGCCAGATATTTCTGCTTCAATACCACGACTACGAACTTTACCATTGGCCAGGTAAAAATTAGGGTTTGTAGGGTCTGCAATGGCGCGGTTGCGGTCGTTGATGTTAAATGCAGCAGCAGATGCATTCAATTGTCCGTTGAAAAAGTTTCCTTTTACACCGGCCTCAAACTGATTGCCTTTTCTTGGTTCCAATACGTTTCCACTGATGGTTAACTGGGTTTGAGCAGCAAATACATTTGAATAACTGGTGTAAAGAGACAGCTGATTGGTTAAATTATAAACCAAACCTGCATAAGGTGTAAACTGACCATTTACATCCGGATCATTTTTCCAGTCGCCGGCAGCAGGAAGTAATGCTTTCGTCTTGTTGCGGTAATTGCTTACACGGCCACCCAACACCAATGTTAACGGATCTAATACCTTTAAACGGGTTTGAGCATAAATACCATATTGTATGGTATTTGATTTTGCGCCATAGCTAAAAGGAACTTCTTCTTCAGGAATGTTGATGTTGAATATATCTACACCGGTATAACCTTTATAAGAACTGAGTGAATTTTCATCTCTGTAAGCATAATTGGTTCCTACAACCAGTTGGTGCGATCTTCCAAAAAGATCAAAGCTTCCGGTTACGTTGGCATCAAAACCGGCCCATTTTACGGTTAGGTTTTGCCCTTGTGCAGCATAATTGGCTATATTATCCAATCCAACTTTGAAATCAACATAGCCATAATTGCCATTGGTAGACATTTTCCGGTAATCAAAAGTAATCTTTGCCTGCCACTTATCATTAAATTTATGCAACGCTTCGGCGTAAATTTCATTCAGGTCGGTGTTTGAATGGCTCCAGTTTGTGCCGAAGAAAGATGATCTTGGTGCGTTAACAAAATTACCATTTTCATATACACCCACGCCATAATCAAAAGGTGCCAGTTTTTCTTTCTGATAGCTGCCTGATAGGGTGAAAGTTGTATTTGGACTTGCCTGGTATTCTAAAATGCCATACCCCAAGCCGTGTTTTGAATGCGCTTTATCATAAAAATAATCGCGGTCTTCGCCCGATAGAACAAAACGTCCCTTTAATTTTCCGGCCTTATCAAAAGGGGTAGAAAGATCCAGGTTTCCTTTAAAATTGTTCCAGGAACCGGCAAAAAGTGCACCGGCTATTCCGAACTGATCCAAAGGACGCTTACGTGCAAGGTTGACCACACCGGCTGCAGTCCCTGAGCCTTGCAGCAATCCGGCCGATCCTCGTAAAATTTCAATCCGGTCGTACATAGCAAGATCGAACTGTGGAAGGTATTGTACGCCATTGTTGGTTGGTAATCCATCGTATTGAATATCGGATGCATATCCTCTTGATTGAAAATAAAAAGTTCCGTCGCCATAAGGTACAGCGGTAATCCCCGTAGCCTGGTTCATGGCTTCCGATAAGGTAACCATGTTCTGATCGTCCATAATCTGTCTGGTAATAACCGATACCGAATTTGGAATGTCTTTAAGGGCTACCGGGAATTTGCTGCCAACAGCAGATAACTGGGCGGTATATTTCTTATTTGTTTTGTGGCTGTTAATTACCACTTCTTTGAGGGTTTCGCGGTCTTCTTCGAGTGTAAAGGAAACGTTTGCCGTTTCGTCTTTCTTAACGGTAACATCCTGCGTTTTGCTTGCCAGCCCCACATAACTTGCTGTTATTTTGTGTGTACCTGTTGGAATGTTTCTTAAGGTAAACCGTCCATTCTGATCCACTATTGTGCTGGATATACCGCTAATGCTTACGGTAACAAACTCTGCCGGCTGACCGTCGCTCGTTTTAACCAATCCTTTAATGGTTCCTTTTTCGGCACCGAATTGTATAAATACCTGTTGGCCGCTAACCTGCAAACGTACATTTGTTCCCAATAAACGGTAAAGTAAATCTTTAAGCACCACCTGGTTGTAGGTGCCGTTTACCTTTTTGCCGGCATCGATGTCTTTATTGCTGTAAGAAAAGGTGCATCCTGCCTGTTGGCCAATGGTATTTAAAGCATCAATAATTGTTGAATTGCTTAATTTGACATCGATTTTCTTATCTAAAAGGGAGCTTTGTTGTGCCTGAACCTGAAAGGAGAATAAGATGGCGAGGGCTAACATCAAGACTGTTTTAAGCCGATTAGCCATGTTGAATAAATTTAAATGAAATTGTATATACTTGTTATAACTGTGTTTCATACCTTTGATATGGTGTTTTAGTTCTTGTTTGAGAATGTATTACATGGCCCGGTGAGAAGTTTGCCGACCGTATCACCGGGTTTCTTTTTGGATATGCTTGTTTAATTATGGCGGGGGATCTTTGCTCATTTTCTGATTTTAATTAATGTTGATTGTATCTTCCTGAATCGAATAATTGAATTTCATTACATAGCCCATACGATCTAACACAAAGGAGAGACTTGGGTTATCAAAACTGCCTGTAAAGCCACTATTACTAAGTTGTCTGTTGTTAAGTTTGATGTGTACATTGTACCAGCGCTCCAGTACCGGAATAATTTCTGAAAGGGGTTGCCCGTTAAATACAAGCTTGTTGGTTTTCCAGTTTGCAGCTGTAGGATCGCTCGTTGCAGATCTGGTAAGTATATTGGCTGTATTAAAAATACCTTGCTGGCCAGCGGTGTAAATACCCGTATTGGCCAGGGTTGTTTTGCTGCCAAAACGTACCACACCTTCTTCTACATTAAGGGTTACTGCTTCGTGTGGATAGGCTTTCAGGTTAAACACTGTTCCTAAAACCCGGGTAATGGTATGTTCTGTATAGATGGAAAAAGGCCTGGCTTTATCTTTAGCCACTTTAAAGTAGGCTTCGCCGGATAAATAAATTTTACGGCTGTTGGTTGCAAAACGAACAGGATACTTCAGTTCACTTTCGCTGTTTAAGGTTACAGTCGTTCCATCTGGTAAAACCAGGCTGCCTTTTTTTCCTTTGGGTATTTTAACAGAAGTATAGGTAGGAAGGGTAGAAGTTTCTTGTTTTTGGTTTGTTTGGTTCAGGTGGTAAAAAAGCAGGGTTCCGGCAAGCAATAACAGGCACGCCGCTATGCGGAACAACATTTTATACCTGCTTTTTGCTGCAACCGGCAAAGGCTGTCTTGTTTCTGGATGTATAAACAAAGAGAGTTCTTTCCAAACCTGATCTGCGGTTTGGTGGTGCTCAAGCTGGGAGAGGGCGTTTACTTCTTCTTCTGCATCTGTATTCAACTGCCATTGTTCAACAGCTGCCGATTCTTCTTCGCTACAGTTTCCGAGGTAATATTTTTCAAGTAGTTCGGGGGTAACCTTCATGTATTCGTTTGCTTCAAACGGAGAAAAAATCCCGTTTATTAGCAGAGTAGCGTAAAGGCTGGTTATCCCTAATGGAAAAATAAAAAAAATCAGGGGAGGAATCCGGCCAGGTTTTTCCGGAGCATAAGTCTGGCTTTATGGAGGTGGTACTCTACAGTTTTCTCGGTAATAAGCAAAGCCGAGGCAATTTCTTTATTGCTCATGCCCTGATCCTGGCTCATCTTATAAATTTTATTACACTGGCAGGGAAGAGTGTCGACCAGTAAATTAACCTGGTTAAGCAAATCTTTATAAGCAATTTCGCGTTCGGTGCATTGGTCGGTATCGCAATAAGAAGCGGCTACCTGCTCAGAAACACGTTTGCTTACAACCTTATTTCGAATGTGCTCGCACACCTTTAGTTTTGCCGAACGCAACAGGTAATTTTCGATGGATTGCTGTATACTCAGTGTTTCTCTTCTTTCCCAGAGAGATTTAAAAATCTCCTGAGCCATTCCTTTTGATAATTCTTCATTCCGGGTATGGTAAATACAAATGCCGTAAACTTTTTCCCAATAGTCGCGGTAAATGCGTTCAAACGAATGCTCGTTTATTTTAAATGCATGAAGGGCTGCGATATAAGGCACTTGCTTTTCCAATTGGAATTTAAAATTTTTCAAAGATAGGTTTATTTAGAATTAATAAAAATAATAATTCGTACGGCATTATCTGTAAAAGAATTTATACAGATAAAACAATAGTTTTTTAGAAGTGCCATTGATTATCCGGTTGATTAAGGAGTTAAAAGAAATGCTTGTGCTAAAACAGGTATTTATACTCCGTATTATTTTGAACAGGCAGTTTTTATAAATCTGAATTTCAACTTCATTATAACTTCATAATTGTGTAGTTATTTCGTACCAGTAATCATCAGGCGGGGGGCTTAATTTATTGAGATCGATGTGTAGCAGGTTTTTAACGGGATCTGCAACCATCCATAAACCTCCCATAAATTAGATAAGAAAACAATCAGATAAACTACTCACTAACATGAAAAGACACGTGATATGCCTCGGTTTGAGTGCTTTGATTTACGTAACAG
>JASLGV010000526.1 GCA_030149995.1 Pedobacter sp. | reverse complement strand
TAAAAGATTTATTTAAACCCATATCCACACCATACTGTTCCTTTATAGTAATGGTTCCACCGTCAATTGCCGATTGATAGCTGGCATTCAGCTCTGCTCTGAAAGTCTTTGTAATGGTAAAATTTTGCTGTGATTTAAACTGAAAAGAAGTTTTATTGGTGTTTAATGCATTACCTGCTAAATCTGGAGCGTGATACTTCAGGTTGAAAACATTCAGGTTATTATTGGTAGACCACCATTTAAAAATTTGAACAGGCACATTCAAATTTAAATTCAGTGCATCACGTTTAGCCAGGTTTTCGGTTGTTTGATACAATGCTTTCTGTTCTTCATTCGGTAATATAACTTCACTGATTAAGTCGGTGGTTTTGCTGTATCCTAAAGAAAGCAAGTACTTTTTCAGAAAAGTAAAATTAACCTCGAAATTGTGCGTGTATTGTGGGTTTAAGAATGGGTTCCCTTTATTGTAAGTATATTGATCCAGGTAGTAGATAAAAGGGTTTAAATCGTCATAACTTGGTCTGTCTATACGGCGGCTGTATGAAATACCCAGGCTGTTGTCTTTTGATAAAGCCTGATTAATAAACACACTCGGGAAAAAGTCAAAATAATTACGCTTTACAACCTTATTCTCTGTAATGGAATTTCCCTTCGAACTGGTTTGCTCAACTCTTAAACCCAGTTGAATGCTGGTGGTTTTAAATTGTTTACTCAGGTTTGCATAAGCTGCGTTAATGTTTTCGTCATAAATAAACTGGTTACTTTTACGTACATCATTTTGCCACGTATTCTTATCGAAGAATTCTGAACGAAAATCATTATCAGTGCTTACCCAACTGCTTTTAAGGCCGGTTTCCAGCTTGGTTTTGCCATCTAAAGGTAAGGTATAATCAACTTTAAATGCCTTTATTTTAATATTTGTAGGTGTAATGTTTCTGGTTATTAATTCTGGCCTGATGAGATTACCATTTGGAAAATAATAATTGTTGGTATAGTTTATATTTTGATTTCCATGATAATTCGAATAGTCTGCATCGGCTGTAATTTCTTGTCCGGCAGTATCTAAAATGGACTTATAATTAATATTGTAAGCAATGTTGGTATACTTATTTTTACTATGCGTACCCGCATTTAAAGATGAATCTGTTTTAGCGAACGAAGAACCTATTAAAGTCCTGTTATGCTCATCTTCTGTACTATTATTAAAATAACCATTTACCAGGAGGCCAAGTGTGTTATTCTTGTTGAGAAATATATCTAAACCGGTTTTATAACCATTGCTGTTGTTTCTACGCGTATTGCTTCCTGCCTGGGAAAAATATGTATCAGGTGTTCCGTTTGATATCCGGTCAATGAACATCTCGCGTACGCGGCTGTTGTAGAAGTAGTTATAGTTTCCATAAATATTGATGTTTTTATCGCGATGATTTAAATCAATTCCGGCATTTCCTCTGTTTTTCTGGCCTCTGCCTGCACCCAATGTTACGCTGCCGTTGGTTCCCGCACTTTTGTTCTTTTTGGTTTTAATGTTTATAATTCCAGAATTACCTGCGGCATCGTATTTTGAAGAAGGATTGGTAATCAGTTCAATAGTCTCAATTTGCGAGCTTTGCATATTACGCAACAGATTGGCTACATCGGCACTACTCATGTAGGTTTGCTTGCCGTCGAGCATAATTAATACGCCTTGTTTACCTTGCATGGAGATGTTATCATTCTGGTCTACGGTTACACCTGGTGCTTTTTGTAAAAGTTCTAACGCAGTGGAGCCGGTAGCAATGCTGCTGTTCTCTACATTCATAACCAGTTTGTCTACTTTTCGTTCGATGAGCGGTTTTGTAACCGAAATACTTACTTCTTTGAGGGTTTGACTACCGCCGGCAAGTTGTGCTGTTCCAAAGTCAACCCGTTCGCCGTTCCAGGTAATGATTTTGCTTTTAAGGGGTTTGTATCCCATTAAGCTGGCCTTGTAAAAATAGCCGCCTTTCAGCGATACGGTAAATCCGAAATGCCCGTTCTGATCGGTAAATGTTGTTTTTACCAGCGTCGAATCTGTCGATTTAAATAAGGAGACCGTTACAAAATCGGCCGGTTTTTTTTGTTCATCAAGTATGGTTCCGGTAATATTTTCATTTACTTTGTTTTGGGCATACAGTGTACTGGCAGATAAGGTGACTACCGTAAAAAGCAGAAAATGGTAAAAGTTCTTCATAAGATAATTTTTTAGTGGCAAAGAATTGAATCGGTAAGCGTTGTAATGGTAGTTTCGAAACGAAGTATTTGCCTTGTTCTGGTTATTGTTAAGACGAAGGTTTTTTTTAAAGGTTACAAGATTTTTGAAAAAATTGTTAAGCCTGATTATATAGGCATAAAAAAAGGCCTGATAAATACTTATCAGGCCTTTTTTTATGGTTGTAGTGGTAACTTATTTTACCCCCAGTATGTCTACTCCCTGTTCAAAAACAACATCAACAGGAATATTTTTTTTCGTTAAACGATCCAGGTCATTTTGCAATTCGGTAGAAATTACAGCTTTTTCTTTCTGTGCTTTTTCTACGGCAGCTTTATCACCGTTTCCTTGCAGGGTGAGGATAAAGGCACTTAAATCGTTCATGGCTGTGGCAAACTTATCGAAATCTACGCGGTAAGTTCCTTTTGCAGTACGCTCGAAAGCACCTTTTTCTTTAAAGTAATTAAAGCACTGCATATTTGCTTTCCCATGTGCTTCAGAAACACCAAAGCGTACAGAACGTAAGATTCCGGCCATAAAGGTGGTGTAATAATCTTTAATATCACCTTGTAATTCGCCTTGTTTAAGCAGGCCTGTAACCATATAAAGGCCTAAAATATCGGCTTTTCCTTCTTCCAGCCAGCTATATTGTTCTTTTAGTGCTTCTCTTACAAATCCTTTTCCGGTAACGGTCTTTTTAATACCCAAACCATGAGCCACTTCGTGGAACATAACATTGGCAAAGAAAGCATCGAAATTAATATATTTCTGCTGGTCTGTATCAATCAGTTCTTTTGCAATCGGTACCAGGATTTTTTCAAATTTGGCACGCATGGCATTTTTGAGCTGTGAACGGCGGGTGCCTTTTTCCTGCTGAATTTTTTCATCGTTTGGCAGGTTCACCGCAATGGTTTTCGATCCTGCATTGCAGTCGCCGGCATAATAAACAACATCGTAAGCATTCAGCTCAGAATCTGTACCTGGCGTTTCTGATTTATATTTTGCAGGTACAGGTAAACCTTTTTGCAGGTCGGGAAGCATTTTTACATATTTTGCCAGGCGCTTGCTCCATTCTTTATCTTTTACCAAAACATAAGCCTCATAGCTGGTACGTGCATTGAATAACTTATCCTCATAATTTTCTATAGGGCCGATAATAATATCCAGGCCATTGGTTTTCATATCCAGCCAGGCATAATCACTCGCTGTAAAATTATCTGTTACTAAGGCGTCTGCTCTTAAATTCAGATATTTTTTTAAACCGGCATCTTCGGTAATTAAGGCCGCTTGTTTTAAAAGTGATGATGCTTTTTGGAGTTCAGAAGCATATAAAATATGATAAGGAACGGTAAGTAGCTTTCCGGTTGCATCTTTCTGTATAACCGAGTATGCTCCAAATTTATCAGGTAAATCAGACTTTTCAATCGCTTCTTTGGTTAAACCTGCCGGATAAAAGCTGGCGCCCTCTGGTTTTGTACCAATGCCGGCAACAAAAGGTTTGTCGTTGTTTAAACGGTCCCATGGGCCGTAATTGATTTTTAGAAATTCTCTTGTCTTCTCATCTTTGATGGTGGCAAGCAGGCTGTCTCTTTGTGGGTACGCTTGTTTCCAAAACAATTCATCCATAATTTCTGCTGCCTGAATCAGAAGTGGTAATATCTTACGGTCGTTAACACTTAACTCATTTATATTGGTGGTTAGTTTAACCTTTTCGTAAATGGGTAACCGGCTGGCAACATAATCTGTAAGGCTGTCTTTTTGGGTGGTGTTGCCTGAATTGTCTGTATTCGAGGTATTTGAACAGCTTGCCAGCATACCGGCAGAAACAGCCAGTGCAGATAAGAATATATTTGTTTTAGTTGATTTTTTCATTCGTCTCAATTATTTTTTAACTGTTATGAGGTATTCTGGCATGCAATCCTGCTTAATCATACATATTTTGTTTTAAAGCACTTAATTTCTGTAAGAAAGGTAATCTGTTATTTTGCTGATTCTTACGCTTTTATTGCAGAACGTATTCAGAACATTCAATTTTAAATAAAGTTGCTAAAATAATAAAATTTGAAAGCTTTGTATAAAGTTTGATGTACAGGCTTTATTTTATCTTAACTTCGTACCTTCACAGGTTTAATAGAACTAAATTTATGTTGTTAAAGAGATTTATCAAGCCGCAATTAATGCTTTTGCTTGTTCTGGCAATTGCCTATTCGGGGTGTAAGGTTAATAAATATGCCGCCAGCGAAAAAATTTATAAGCAGAAAGCAAAAGACTTTGCCGGGATCATCGCTAAAACACCTCCCGAAGGACAATTATATGATTCGTTAAATGCAGCTAACCAGCAATGGGTAGGATCTGTAAATTTCGGTATCCGTAAGCCAAATTTCGTAATTATCCACCACACCGCTCAGGATTCTTTGGCGCAAACCATTAAAACTTTTACCATTGCAAGAACAGGCGTAAGCGCACATTATGTAGTTGGCCGGGATGGTAAAGTAGTACAAATGGTTAATGATTACCTCAGGGCTTATCATGCCGGTGCCGGGCGCTGGGGTAAAGATACCGACTTAAACTCTTCATCTATAGGCATTGAGCTTGATAACAACGGATCAACAGATCCCTGGACAGACGCACAGATCAACAGCCTGATTAAGCTATTGGGCACCTTAAAGAAAAAATATAATATTCCAACGGGTAACTTTATCGGACATTCTGATATTGCGCCAAAACGTAAACCCGATCCGGCAAATTTTCCCTGGAAAAAACTGGCCGAAAATGGTTTTGGTTACTGGTATGATGAGGTGTTGAAAAACCCGCCAGCCGATTTCAATGCCGAAACAGCTTTAAAGCTAATGGGCTATGATACCAGCGATCTCGGCGCTGCAATTACGGCATTTAAACGCCATTTTATTCAAACTGATTTATCTTCAAAACTTACACCTGTTGATATACTGGTTCTGTATAACGTATACGCCAAGTATTAATCCTGGTAATAAAACAGGTTCTTCTGGCTAAGAAGTCTCAAATAAAAAAACCGGCAGATTTTAGATCTGCCGGTTTTTTGTTATCAAGAGATTTGAATTTTAATTTGGTTTTTTAAAGGTGTCTTTTAACGTAACGGTTCTGTTAAATACCAGTTGATCGCTTGTCGAATCCTTATCCAGGCAGAAATACCCTTTACGGATAAACTGATAACGGCTTTCCAGATTTGCTTCTGCTAAAGCCGGCTCAATGTACGCCTTCGGAATAATGGTTAAGCTTTCCGGATTCAGGTATTCTTTAAAATCACCTTCTTCAGCATCTGGAGTTTCAGAGCTGAATAAGCGGTCGTATAAACGGATTTCTGCTGTTTTAGCGTGTGCTGCACTCACCCAATGGATTGTACCTTTTACATTCAATCCGCTGGTGTCCTGTCCGCTTTTTGAATCAGGGAAGTAAGAGCAATGAATTTCTGTTACCTGTCCGTTTTCATCTTTAACAAAATGATCGCATTGAACGATGTAGGCAAATTTTAAACGAACCATCGCGCCCGGAGCCAAACGGAACCATTTTTTAGCCGGCACTTCCATAAAGTCTTCACGTTCTATCCAAAGCTCATTGCTGAAAGGAATAATACGTGTGCCGCCACCATCTTCTGCTTCCGGATTGTTCTCACCAATCAGGTCTTCAGATTTTCCTTCCGGATAATTGGTTATAACCAGTTTAATCGGATCTAAAACGGCCATCACGCGGCTGGCAGATTTATTTAAATCTTCGCGGATACAGAACTCCAGTAAGCTAAGCTCAATCAGGTTTTCGCGTTTTGCAATACCAATACGCTCGCAAAACTCGCGGATACTTTTTGGTGTAAAACCTCTTCTGCGCAAACCGGAAACTGTAGGCATCCGCGGATCGTCCCAGCCACTTACCAGTTTTTCATTAACCAATTGAAGCAGCTTACGCTTACTCATTACTGTAGAAGTAAGGTTTAAACGTGCAAATTCGTATTGTTTGGAAGGGAAAATTTCGAGCTTTTCTATAAACCAATCGTAAAGCTCGCGGTGCGATACATATTCGAGGGTACAAATAGAATGCGTAATATTTTCTATACTGTCACTTTGTCCGTGGGCAAAATCATACATTGGATATACACACCATTTATTACCGGTGCGGTGATGCGCAGCATGCTTAATGCGGTATATAATCGGATCACGCATCAGCATATTCGGGCTGGCCATGTCAATCTTGGCTCGCAGAATATAAGCACCATCGCCAAATTCGCCGTTTTTCATCCGGGTAAAAAGATCAAGGTTTTCAGCAACAGTTCTGTTGCGGTATGGGCTATCCTGTCCGGGTTCTGTTGGTGTGCCTTTTAATGCAGCAATTTCATCAGCACTGCTCTCATCTACATACGCCAGTCCTTTT
>JASLGV010000511.1 GCA_030149995.1 Pedobacter sp. | reverse complement strand
TGAAACATATTTTTTCTCCGGGAATTCAATCCTGAAATAGCCTTTTGGTTTCGGACTGTAATCGTGGTTCTGGCAGGCGGCAAAAAAAAGCGGCAAGAACAACCATACGGGAAAATATTTTAATCTGATCATTTAACGTTGTTTAATTCCTAATCATTCCAGATTTCCCAGGCTTTTTCGGCCTGTTTATGCAACATTTCCAATCCGTTCTTTACAACAGCTCCTTGTGCCGCAGCCTTTTTTAGAAAAGCTGTTTCCAGTGGATTATAAACAAGATCGTAGGCCAAATGTTCGCTTCCGAGAAGGGTATAATCAATCTCCGGGTACGTTTCTGTATGTGGCGACATGCCCAGGGGGGTTGTATTAATAAGGAGTTTATGCGTAGCCAGTATTTCGGGTGTAACTGCTTCGTATAAAATACATCCGGGTGTGTCCTTACGGACCACAACAGTGTACTCAATCTGTAATTTATCGAGCACATACTTAACAGCTTTAGCCGCACCACCATCGCCAAATACCAGGGCTTTCTGATGTTGGGCTGTAAGCAAAGGTTTAAGGGATGCTTCAAAGCCATAGGCATCGGTATTATAGCCCTTAAGGTAATATTCGCCTTCAAAATTACGGATGGCAATGCAGTTAACGGCGCCGATTTTTTCTGCTGCCTCTTCAATTTCATTTAAAAAATATAAAACAGCCACTTTATACGGAATGGTTACATTTAATCCGCATAACGAAGGATTTTCTGCCAGTACATCTGGCAAAAGTTCTATGCTTTCTATAGGAAACAACTCGTACCGGTGTCCTTTGATTCCTTCTTTCAGAAATTTTTCTGAGAAGTATTTTTTTGAAAAGGAATGCGATAGGGGATACCCGATAAGTCCGTAGGTTTTCATGATCTGACTGGCTATACACATGATACTGAATTGTCCCGCCGGGATTGAATCCGGCGGGATAATTCAAACTGATTACTGATATTTTTATTTTCCCAGGTTAAGAAAATGATCGAAAGTATCACCCCTTAAACCCAGGCGTATGGTTTCTAAAGGAATTACTTCTGCCGGGGCAATGTTACCAAGATTTACATTGGTACCGATTAACTTAATAAACCAGACCTGCTGCTCTTTTTGAGGCGCTTCCCAGATAATAGTTTCTTCCGGGATCTGTGTTAAAATCTCGTCTACAAGCCCTTCACGCACTTCACCACTCCCCCTGTAAATTCCAACATTTCCACCTTCACGTGCTTCTGCAATTACTTTCCAGGCACCGGCTTCTATTTCTGCCGACATCAGCTTAATCCACTTATAAGGTGCAAATATCTTTGCTGCATCTTTACTGCCCACTTCAGAAATTACGGTTACCTGCTTGGAAAGCTGACTGATAAATTCACATTTTTTATCATGTTCTATGGTAATAGATCCATCAGAAACTTCTGCATATTCCATTCCATACTGATCTAAAACACGGCGGTAATCCTCAAACTGATTCCGGATGATAAAAGCTTCGAAAAGTGTGCCCCCAAAGTAAGTTGGAATACCGGCACTTTTATATAATGCTAATTTTTCTTTCAGATTCGGCGTAACGTGCGAAGTTGCCCAACCCAATTTTACAATATCTGTATGTACACCGGCTACTTCAAGAAAATCTTCTACCTGTCGTAAGCTCAACCCCTTATCCATAACCATTGTTAAGCCTTTCTGGCGTGGTTTCGTGCTACGTTCGGGAATGTTTAATAATGGATAATTCATATAGGGTACAAAAGTGAAAAAAAAATCGGGATTAACTGTCAGATTTTTCTAACAAGCATTTATCTGATGTAACGGTTTATAACATTTATAATGGCACTGTTGTCTTGCAACTGAGGTAAATACTCAAACAAGATGTGGTGCTTTTCCGGATCGGTACGTAAGGCCGTTTCCAGGTAATTTAAAGCCTCATTATAATGGCCAAGGGCAAAAAGATATGCAACCATGCGGTAATAAAGTTCTGCCGCCTCGGGGTTGTTCTTAATGGCTTCCGACATGGTTTCTGAAGCTTCCAGCAATTTTCCCTGCTCATACAAAACCGTACTGAAATCAAGCCAGGCTTCAATATCAAGCGGGTTGTATTCAAGTACTTTTTCGTACGCTTCAATAGACTGTTCTATTTGTCCAAGCTTATAGTAAGCATCGGCCATGGCAAACCAGAAATCAGGATTTTCGGCATCCAGGTCAATGGCTTTTTTATAAAAATGTAACGACTCAAAAAAGCGTTCTTCGGCATTCAGCGTTACACCAATCCCAAACCAGGCATCGGCCATTTTAGGATCCATCTTTACAGATTTCTTATAATATGCCCGCGCTTCTTCCATGTTCTCCAGCTTTTCGTAACATTCGCCAATGGCGCAGTATGTATCAGCATTTGGCTGTTCGTACTCAAAAGTCTGTTTGTATACTTCAATGGCCTCTGCATATTTATCAAGCTGCACGAGTGCATTTCCTTTATTGAAATAGGCAGAGCTGAAATCTTCTTTTATCAGGATGGCATAATCGTATGCATCGATGGCTTTTTCGAAAAGATTCAGTTTATGGAAACTATTACCCAGGTTGTACCAGGCAGCATACGAATAAGGATCCGTATCTATATACTGCTGGTAAAATTTTATGCTTTCTTCCTGCCTGTCGAGCACATCATAACAGAATGCCAGTTCGTACAAACCATCCTGATTTTCCATGTTCTGCTCCAGGCTCAGCTTGATGTAGGTAATGGCACTTTCGTAATCGAGCATACTCTGATATACATAAGCCATCTGCAATAAAATCTCGTCCGTGCTTTCTGCAAGTCCCAAAGCTTTTTCATAATTCTCCAGAGCCTCGGCATATTGCTCGGCACTCTGGTATAAATTACCCCTGAGCAGGTAGATATCCGGTTCTGATGGTTCCAGCAGCTCCGCTTTTTGCAAAGCTAAAAATGCAAACTCATGATTATTGGTCAGGATATACAAATGGGCCTGCTTAATCAGAAAAACAGTTGCATACGGATGCTGATTAATTGCATAATCAACCACTTGCAATGCCTTAACAGGATCATTTTTTTCGATGTAAAAATCGACGATGTATTCAAAGGCGTGTGCATCGAAAAAATACTGGTCCTTATTTCGGATCATTTCTTCGTAACGTTCTACCGAACGTTGTGCATCTTCGTTTGATTCAAAAAAGAACTCTTCTTCCATATGGCTTTACTATTAAAGAACCTTGCCGGTTACAGGGAAAACACATTATAATTTTACAATAATTAATAATGAAGTTTTTAAAAAATTATTAACATCGACAGTATTTAACACCGTAAAACACTGGAATAAACAACATTAACTGGGGTGCGGATGTGTGAATAATCCGTCTTTTTTTTATACGCGCGGTCCTGTTTGCTCTTATTACACAAAGTTAAGATTATTTTGTGTAGTTAAGGTAATACGCCGGTCATTTAAAAAAACAGGGAGATTATGTTTATAAATATACCGCTTTCTCCTGTAAGATTTGTTTAAAACACCTGTTAAAATGTATTTCAATACTCTTTTTTCCATAAAAAAAGGGAGAACAAACTGCTC
>JASLGV010000502.1 GCA_030149995.1 Pedobacter sp. | reverse complement strand
TTATCTTAAAAGAAATTTAACCACCATCGGTTTAACCCAGTCCAGTGGTTCGGGAGGAGGCTTGCGTATTCGTAGTATTCGTCATTATCCAAATAATGATTTATACAATTATACTTCAAAAGAGTATTTTTACCAATTAAGTCAGTCTCCAAATACTTCCAGCGGAATTTTAGCCGGTTGGAAACAATTATATCTAAATGTAAGATTAGGTAAGGATGCAAAAGGATATGCCGAATATATTTCTAATAATAGTTTAAACGATTTAAACTATACCCAGGGACGAGACGTGGTGTATAATGAAGTAAAGGAAGTGCAGGAGGACGGATCTTATACAATCTATAAATATAGTAACTCTAACAATGCTGCATATGCAGATGAGGTACCTTCCTATATATATGGAGATGGTGTTGGTGTTGAAAATAGCTATTATAATGGAGCATCTGGTTTTACTTTTGCTCCTGGTTATGATTATCCTTTTGGTGCTCATACTTCCAGAGAAATGGAACGGGGACAATTGCTATCCAAAGAAATATATAATGCTGAAGGTAAAATGCTTTATAAACAGGAAAATACTTTTAGAGATGATTCTAACAGATTTTCTGAATTTGTAAGGAATTATAATTATACACAGCAAACCATTACTTGCCCTATTGCATTTATTTCAGAAAGATACGTGGAACCAACAAAAATTTATACTTATTTTCCTTATATGAAGAGCCAGACGGAGACGACTTACGATTCTAATGGGAATAATCCCGTAACAACTGTAAAAAGTTTTACATATGATCATGATTACCGGCTGTTAAAGGAAGAGACAATGAACAGCAGTATGGGAGAAACGATAAAATCTTCCTATAAATATTCTTTTGATGTAGGAAGTAGTGTCTTCAATGATATGGCAATGAAGAACATAATTTCTCCTGTGATAGAAAAAAAGATGACCAGGGATAATGAACAAATTTCTTTTTTGAAAACGAATTATTATCAGCCATCAGTTGTTTCTTTACCAGATTTTTATGCTCCGAAATCGATTCAACAACAAACAAAGACAACTGCCCCACTTGAGACCCTTGTTGAATATCATAATTATGACCGGAACGGGAATATGCTGTCTTTTTCTAAAGCTGGTGGAAATAAAACAACTTATCTGTGGAGCTATAAAAGGCAATATCCTGTATTAAAGATAGAAAATGCTGATTATAGTACAGTAGTTGATGTTTTGGGAGGTAGCGCTGCGGTAGAAGCTTTTTGTGATAGCAATCCTGTGGACACAAAAACCTTTTTGGCTCCTTTAAGAACAGATACACGTTTAAAAGCCGCATTGATAACTACTTATACATATGATCCTTTAGTTGGAATAACTTCTGCGACAGATGCAAAAGGATTAACAACTTATTATGAGTATGATGGTTTTCAGCGGTTGAAACTTGTAAAAGATCAGAACAATAATGTTGTTAAGCGTTATGCTTATCATTACGCTGGTCAGCCTAACGTAGGAGGAGATATTGCCGGATCTACGGGTAATATACTTGATTTGACGGACGTAAGTATTCCGGATTTAAATCTTACAAGTCCCTTTTATAACTATGGAAAATTATATTCTCCCGTTGAGTTTAGTTATGTTAGGGTGCCGGATGGTCCTGTAAGTATCAATGCCGTGGACTTAAGTGACCAAATAAATGTATGTTTTTTTGATTATCTTACTTTGAATCCCAATAAGACGTATATAATGAGTTATTGGGAAAAAGATTCGGGACCATTTCAAGCCTATGATCATAATATTTCTATTATTTCTGATCAGGTTGTTGAAAGCAGATCTTCCGGTTGGAATTTTCATGTCGTTAAATTTACAAATGCATCAGATCTTATGGTAACTTTTAATTCTGAAGGACTTATGCAAGATTTACGTGTTTATCCACAGCTCTAAAGATTTGATTACATAAAATTTAGGTGTTTTTTAAAATTTACAGGAGAATAAAAATAAAGCAATTAAAACTTATCTGTTAAATACAAAACTTATTGAAAAAAGGCTTTGTTCTCTTATTAATTAATACTTATAACTATGAAACATACACATCATGAGGAGGCTGCAAAGCACCACACAGAAGCGGCAAAACATCATACTGCCGCACACAAAAGCCATTCGGAAGGGAATGATGAAAAAGCAGCTCACCATGCACAGGTAGCACAAGGCCACGGTGCAAAAGCAAAAGAACATGCAAGTGAGGCATCAAAAAAGCATGCCGAAAAGCATACTTCTAAGTAAAGCAAAAAGGGCGGATTTTATTCCGCCCTTTTTACATCAAATCCCAGATCCCTGCTGCCCGTTCAAGCTCCACCAGTGCCGCTGCATAGGCAAGCTGCGACTCGTAATAACCTTGCTGTACATCGTTATACGTACGCTGGGCATTCAGCACTTCCAATAAAGAAGATTCTCCACGTTTATAGCTGTATATCTTTGCGTCCAGAATTTTCCTGGCTTCTTTAAGCATTCCGTTCTGGTATTGTACAACTTTTTTTTGGCTGACTTTATATTGCGTAAAGGCTTGGGTAACTTCTGTTTGTATTTGTTGTAAAACCTGTTCGTATTGCAGGCCTGCTTGCTTAATGGTAAATTGAGCAGTCTTTAAATCACCTTTGTAATAATTGGAAAATTTCAATGGGATACTGATTCCGACCGTAGTGGTTCGATGATAGGGCGTAGGTGCTTCTTCATTTACAGAAACACCGTTAAGTGTTAATCCTGCATTAATACCCAGATCAATAGCCCTGTTCGCTTTAACCAACGAAAGGTTTTTATTGGCAACTGTTTTTGTGTTCAGTGCAACCAATGCATCAGAACGGTTACTTTGTGCCAGACCGATCAGGTTTTGAAGATCTATTTCCCGGTGCAGGTTTAAAAAATTTCCATCCGGAATGAGCCAGTCTGTGGTGGTCTGATGCCTGGTAAAGCCATTTAACTTCAGCAGCGAATTTATCCAGTCGGCTTCGTTCTGATAGGTTACATTCAGCATATTGGTGGCTTCGAGTTGTGACTGGCGCGCATCTGTCTCTGTAATTTCGCCGAGTTTAAAACGGGTGGCGTCTGCGTCTGCCAGTTGTTGCATGGTACGCCAGTTGGAACGCTGCACTTGTAATAGGGTATATTGATACACGGCATCATAATAAGCAAGGGCTGCATCAGCCCGTAAGTTTCGGAAATAATCTTCTAACAGGGATTTGTTTAGGGCCGTTTCACTTTTGGCCAAATTAATTCTCGCTCGTCTTTTTCCACCCAGCTCCAGGGTCGTTCCCAGGCCTATTTCAAGTCCACGACCCAATTTTAAGGTAGATTGCTGATTATCGAAAGCGCTCACAGATAACTCCGGATCGGGGAAAATTTTGGCAATTTCTATACCTGCCTCTGCAATGTTTATATTGTACTGCTGGGCGGCATAGCCCAGATTTTCTTTTCCAACCTGTCGCAGATATTGTGGCAGCGATGCTTTTTTCTTAAAAGATAAACTGTCTGTTTGTGCCTGCACACGGCAGGTTATGCCGGTTAATAAAAGGACGATGATCGTTGATGTTTTCATATGGTTAAACTTTTAGATCGGTAGAAGATTGGAAATCATTTTTTCCCCATTTATTTTCGATGAGATAATAGATGGCCGGTAATACAAATAAGGTAATGGCGGTGGCTGCAAACAGCCCATAAACGATTACTGTTGCCAGCGGACGTTGTACATCAGAGCCGATGCCGGTTGCCAGTGAAGCTGGTAACAGACCAAGGGCTGCTACGGTGGCCGTCATTAAAACCGGACGGAAACGGTGTTTGGCACCTTCAATACTTGCATGCAATAAATCTAAACCGCTTTTTCGGAGATCGTTGATGTGTGCAATCAGAATTACCCCATTTTGAATGGCCACCCCAAAGAGGGCAATGAAACCAACCGCAGATGATACGTTTAAGGTCATGCCCCGAACATTTAAGGCCAACATACCGCCAAAGAGTGCCAGCGGTACAATACTTAAAATAAGCCCCGCCTGTCTGAACCTTCCGAAGGCACCATATAACAATAAGAACATGATGGCCAGTGCAATTGGCACCACTACAGCTAATTTGGCATAAGCACGGTGCTGGTTTTCAAATTGTCCGCCCCATTCAATGCTGTACTGCTCCGGATCGTATTTTACTTCATTGGCAATTTTGGCCTGTGCTGCAGACAGGAAAGTACTTAAATCTACCCCACGTAAATTTAAACGAACTGTTAGCTGCCGGCGATTCATTTCCCTGGAAATAGAGCTTTCTCCTAAATCTGTTTTAATATCAGCCACCTGTGATAAGGGGATATTGGCGCCGTTTGCTGTGGTAAGCAACAGGTTGCCGATTTTTTCAGGAGTATTACGGCTGCTTTCTTTATAACGGCAAATAACATCATACACTTTATCATCAGCAAAAATTTGCGAAACGGCTTTTCCACCGATGGCCACTTCGATCAGCTCCGCTACATCGCTGATGTTTAAACCATACCTGGCAACGGCATTCCGGTTTACATGGATTTGCAGCTGAGGAAGCGGAGGTTCCTGGTCAATGGCAATATCAACAGCACCTTTCACTGTACGTAAAGTATTCATTACGTTTTCCGTAATACGGCGGGTCTCTTTAAAATCATTACCAAATACTTTTACCACCAGTTCGCTGTGTGCACCGGCAATTTTATCCATTACCCCATCAATCATGGGCTGGGTAAAGGCAACGGAGTAGCCGGGCATACGGGCATATTCTTTAGAAAGATCCTGGATCAGATCTGCTTTTTGACGGCCCGATGTCCACTCTTTGTAGGGTTTTAAGCCGATGGAAACCTCAAAATGCGAGGGCGTAAAATAATCGGTACCATCGTCATTTCTTCCGGACTGCACCATTACATAAGTAACTTCCGGGTGCTTAATGGTTGCCGCCCGGAGTGCATCGCTCATTTCTTTTGATTTTTCGAGTGTTACACCGGGAGGCAACGAAACCTGCAACCAGATACTTCCTTCATCCAGCGGAGGTAAAAAATCTTTACCTACGGTTATGGACAAGGTAACAGCGCCTGCCAGCACCACCATCAGCGGAAGGATAACCTTTTTAGGTTTGCTCATTATTTTCTGAAGCCGCTTTTCGTATCCCGAAGTTAAACGTTCCAGCCATTTGTTGCGGTACAATTTTGTGGGTTTGCGGTAAACGGCATAAGCCAGTCCGGGTATCAGCAATAGGGCAGCAGCCAGGGCACCCAAAAGAGCATAACCAACCGTGAAGGCCATCGGAGTAAAGAGTTTTTTCTCTACTCTTTCAAAAGAAAAGAGCGGTAAATAAGCCGTAATGATGATAATGGTGGCAAATAAAATGGGTTTGGCCACGGAAAGGGCTTTTTTGCCGATGGATGTTTCTTCAAGTAGCTGTTCGGGATTTTCCTCTCTTTTTTTCAGGATGGTTTCCAGCATCACAATGGCTCCATCTACGATGATTCCGAAATCGATGGCCCCCAGAGAAAGTAAATTTGCCGGCACATGGGTAAAATGCATCAGGATAAAAGAAATGAGCAAAGCGATGGGGATGGTAATGGCCACAATTAAAGCACCACGCCAGCTGCCAAGAAAAATAATTAAAATCACTACGACCAGTGCCATTCCTTCCAGAAGCGTGTGCGAAACCGTATTTAAAGTGGTATCAACCAGGTTCGTTCTATCCAGAAAAGCCCGAATTTTTACGTCTTTTGGCAGGATGTTGTCGTTTAATTCTGCAACTGCTTTATGAACACCCTCTAAAACATTTGAGGGGTTTTGCCCTTTGAGCATCACCACAATACCTTCTATCCCGTCAGAATGGTTTGTCTGGTGATCGGTGTAACCAAGTACGCCTTTTCTTTCGAGGGTTCCGTATTTTAAAGTACCGAGTTCTTTTACCAAAACCGGAACACCGCTTACCGATTTAACCATTACTTCGCCCAGGGCTTCGAGGTCTTTTACCAGTCCAATACCCCGAACAACATATCCCTGGTCGCCCCGGTTTAAAATGCTACCACCGGCATTACTGTTGTTGCTGCTGATGGCATTTTGTACATCTGCAAGCGTTAAACGATATTGGGAAAGCTTATCCGGATCGAGTTCTATCTGGTATTGGGTGGTAATACCACCAAAGTTGCTTACATCGGCTACCCCTTGTACTTGTTTTATTTTGGGTATAATGGTCCAGTTTTGCAGTTCTGTCAATGCCCGTAAATCGTGGCGCTTACTCTCAATAATATAACGGAAAATTTCGCCGGTAGGAGAGGTAAGGGGATCAAGCGCCGGAAGTGCCCCGAAAGGGAGCGATACTTCTGTAAGCCGTTCCTGTATGCGCTGACGCGCCCAGTAATCATCTGTGCCATCGTCAAAAACCATGGTAATGAGGGAGAGGCCAAAAAGGCTGCGGCTCCGCATTACATGCATACCCGGTAAACCATTTAAAGCCCTTTCAACCGGAATGGTAATTTGTTGTTCTACTTCTTCTGCTGCCAGGCCTGGTACCTGTGTAACAACCTGCGAGGTTACATCGGCAATATCCGGGTAGGCTTCAACAGATAATTGTTTCCAGGAATAATATCCGAATACACTCAGCAGAATAAATAAGGCAGCAAAAAGCCAGCGCTTTTGAATAGCGGTAAAAATTAATTGTTTCATATATCTCTGGGTAAGGGGCGAAGGCTACTTCGCTTCTAATAGGTAAAAGCCGCCTTCTGTTACAATTTTGTCGCCTTTGTTCAGGCCCGATCTGACAACGATTTTATCGCCGGATGTATCGCCGGTTTCGATTTTTCTTTTCTGATATTTGCCTGCGCCGGTTTCGATAAATACAAAGCTGCTGCTGCTGGCCTGTAGAACAGCTTTTAAAGGAATTAAGATGGCGGGAGTGGGGGCGCTTATAAATTTAACCGATCCATACATACCTGGCTTTAGGCTGTGATCCGTGTTTTTACAGATAATCAGCACTTCTATACTGCGTGTTTCTTCGTCCAGTATTTCCTGGATATGATATACCTTTCCGGTTATCTTTTTTCCTGGTAAAGCATCTACTTCAACTTCGCAGGCGTCCTGCTGATGAATGTGCTGAATGTCTTTTTCTTTAACTTTCCCGGCAATCCATACTTCCGATAAATTTGCAATGGCCGCTACCGGTACGGCATCTTCTTTGATAAACTGCCCAAGCACAACCTTGTTTTCAATGACTTCTCCCTGGATTGGTGCCCGTACCACCAATGGCTGTCCAAGCGAGATTTTAGCCGGATCGGCTTTAAACAGCCGGATGGCGGCAGCAGCATTTTCATATTCTTTTTTCTCCACTTCGTAAGCTGTTTGAGCCTCTTCCAAATCTTTTTGTGTACCAACGCCATGGTTCATCAGATCTTTTTGGCGTTTTAAGGTTCTTGCTGCTTGTTCCAGCTGTGTTTTTTCCTGAAAAAAAATCTTTTGAGCAGCCATAAAATCAGGTGCTGCAAGCTCGAACAGCGGGGTTTCCGGATTTGTTTTCATGCCCAGTTTTAAATAACTTTTTACAACCCGTCCCTGAAAAGGCGGGGCAATTTCTGCGTATTGTGTAGAAATGGCTTTGACGGTCCCCGACGTGGTAATTTTTAGCTGATAATCTTCTGTTCCAACTTCCTCTACTTTTAATTTATTTTTTAAGGGAGAGTCTTCCGGAACAGAAATAAGCTCATCGTGAACAGAGAAAGTAGGTTCCGTTTCCGTTATGGCTGCATGCTGGCACGCAGGTGTAAAACCAACCATTAATAAAGTGGTGCAGGCCAGGTAATACCGGGCATTATTTTTTAATTTCATGAGCGGGATATGGTGTTTTTTGTAAATTTTTTTCGGCATGGAAACGACGTTCAAGCCAATCTATAAAGAGTACGACCAGCAGCAGGTATATAATTGCCAGTATCCATACTTTGTTGGAACGTGTTAAAGCCATTGATTGAATTTTTTAATGTATAAAACTTTAATGTATTGGGTAAGTGCACAATAAGCGGTTAGTATACCAATCAGCCACAGGAAATAGGTGAATGGCAAGGGTTCCATTTTGAGCGATACAGCAAAGGGCGAAAATGGAATGAGGATGCCAATAACAATAATAAGCGATGTAAGTGCCACAACGGGGGTGGTTGCCCAGCTTTGTATAAATGGAATTTTACGGGTACGGATCATGTGTACAATCAGGGTTTGAGACAGTAAACCTTCAATAAACCAACCGCTTTGGAACAATTGCTGGTGTTGCGGGCTGTTGGCTTTGAATACAAAGAACATCACTGCAAACATGGCGTAATCAAAAATGGAGCTAACCGGGCCGATGTAAAGCATAAATCTTTTAATGCCCGAGGCATCCCATTTTTTAGGTTCCTTCAGAAATTCATCATCCATACGATCCCAGGGAATCGAAATTTGGGATACATCGTACAATAGATTTTGTACAAGCAGCTGCACGGGTAACATAGGTAGAAAAGGTAAAACCGCACTGGCGCCCAGCATGCTGAACATGTTGCCAAAATTGCTGCTGGCAGTCATTTTAATGTACTTGATGATGTTGCCGAAAGTACGGCGACCATAAATAACCCCTTTGCGCAAAACCATCAGGTCTTTTTCCAGCAGAATGATGTCGGCACTTTCTTTAGCTATATCTACGGCTGTATCTACACTGATTCCAACATCGGCATCGCGTAGGGCTACCGCGTCGTTAATACCATCGCCCATAAAGCCAACGGTATGTCCTTTGGTCTGCAATATTTTAACCACGCGCGATTTTTGAACCGGACTCAGTTTTGCCAGGATCGAGATGTCGTCAATTTGTGTAAGAAGTTCTTCGTCCGACATTTTTTCCAGCGCAGTACCCAGCAATATTTTATTGAAAGGAATGCCCACATCCCTGCAAATCTTTTTGGTTACAATTTCATTGTCGCCGGTTAATACTTTAATGCCTACGCCTAATTTTTGTAAAGCATCTATTGCCACTTTAGCAGAAGGTTTTGCCGGATCAAGAAATCCGATAAAGCCTGTCAGGATCATGTTGTTTTCATCTTCAACACCGTAGTTTAATGCACGGTCGTCAAAAAACCGGATGGCAACCAGCAAGACCCTTAATCCTTCTGCATTTAGTTTTTTAGAGGTTGCCAGAATCATTTTTCTGATGGTTTCATCCATTCTGATTACCTGATCAGATTCTATATGCAGGTTTTTGTCATCACCCGGATTAAAAGCATGACTGCAAAGTCCGAGCATTTCTTCAACAGCACCTTTACAGATGAGCAGGTGTTTCCCGTTTCTTTGTTTTAAGATTACAGACATCCGGCGTCTTTGAAAATCAAAGGGAATCTCATCGACCTTTAAAAAGCTTTCTTCTACTTTTAAATAATCGTGCAGTTCTACATGTTCCAGTACAGCCACGTCCAGCAGGTTTTTAAGACCTGTTTGATGAAAGCTATTCAGGTAAGCCCATTTTAAGACTTCCTCATCATCTTGTCCGAAAATGTTTAAGTGCCTTTCGAGTACAATTTTATCCATGGTCAGGGTACCGGTTTTGTCGGTGCAAAGAATGTCCATGGCACCAATATTTTGTATGGCATTCAGGCGTTTGATGATGACTTTATGTTTGCTCATGTTAACGGCACCTTTGGCCAGGTTGGCGGTTACAATCATGGGCAGCATCTCCGGAGTTAAGCCCACGGCAACTGCAATGGCAAAGAGAAGGGCATCCCACCAGTTTCCTTTTACCAGCCCGTTGATGATGAAAATCATGGGTACCATAATAATCATGAAACGAATGAGCAGGTAACTTACTTTGTTAACACCTTTATCAAAGTTTGTTTCGGCTCTTTTGCCGGTAATTTCTTTACTTAAAGAACCAAAATAGGTTTGATTGCCAGTGTTTACCACCACGGCACTTGCATATCCGCTAAGTACATTGGTGCCCATAAAGCAGATGTTGTCGAGTTCAATAACCGGTTTATCTTCGGCATTTCGCACGGGCAGACTTCTTTTTTCTACGGGTAAAGATTCGCCGGTAAGCATCGACTGGCTTACAAATAAATCCTTTGCCTGTATAATGCGGCAGTCGGCCGGAATCATATCGCCGGCTGATAAAAGAATAACATCACCAGGTACCAGTTTTTTGATGTCGATTTCTTTTTTGCCGGTTGTTTTTCTCAAAACAGTGGCCTGGGTGGTTACCATGCTTTTCAGTTTTTCGGCTGCGCTGTTGCTGCGGTATTCCTGGAAGAAACGAAGCAGGGCGCTGGCCATAACCATAATGCCAACCATGATAACAGTTTTGTAATCTTCTGTTCCAGCTTCGGCCAGCCATACATCCAGCAGGTAAGAAATGAGTGCAATGATGAGTAAAACACCTATAAAAGGATTGATAAAAGCACCGATGAGTTGTTTAACCCACGAGGGTGCTTTTTTATGGTGCACTTCATTTAAACCCGAAATCTGAAGCTTTTCTTTCGCCTGTAAGGGAGACAGACCTTCAGGGCAGCTATCGAGCATGTTAAAATAGTTGCTTTGATCAGATCTTGATACATTTTGTAAACGGGTGTTGGCAGCTTCTTCCGCATAACTACTGCGTAATTTAAGCTTATTAGGCAATATTCTTTTTTTGTTAAGAGTCATGGCAATTTGTGCGTTTATGGTTACAGATCATTTTCATTTCCGGCTTTGTTCCAGCTTACTTCAGATACCTGGTGCTCGATGGTAAGCCGTGCGGCAATTTTTTCCATAACGGCATCTTCAGGACTGTTGGCAAATATTTCGGCCGTAATAACAGCTTTTAAAGGATTGCCATCGTCTGTACTTCTCAACGATCTGAGTAAAAGTTTGTCATCATTGCCGGTAAACTGCAGCAGGAGTACACGGATGTGGTTTTCAACTTCCTGCAGGCATTTGATGGTTAAAATATAGGGTACAGGGATATGGGGTTGTTTTAAAGGCAAACGGCTTAACTGTACACCTAATGGCCGCATTAGGATATGGGTTAAAATGATAAAGGCCGTAATAATGCCTGCTTCGGCAATAAAGCCAAGTGCACAGGCGGCGCCAACAGTTGCAGAGCACCATAAAGTGGCTGCGGTATTTAAACCACGTACATTTACGCCATCTTTCATGATGACACCTGCACCCAGGAAGCCAATGCCGCTAACTACATAAGAGATTACCCGGCCGGCTGCATCGCCGCCTACTTTTACACCCAGTGAGACAAACATACAAGCGCCCAGACACACCAGCATATTGGTTCTTAAACCGGCCATGCGTTGGCGCCATTGACGTTCTGTACCAATAGCCGCACCTAAAATAAAAGCAATGGTAAGTTGTAGGGTAAATTGGAATAAGTTCATAATTTTCTTTTTTTGCCCTTTGCAGGCATAAAAAGAAAATTATACCATGCAGCAGGGGGTTAAACAAATAGATACCAAGATTGAATTGGGGCCTGCGTCCATATATTTTTGTGTTTTAATGTGCTGCAAAAGTAAAGCAAGCCATTGGAAATGACCGTTAGAGGAAAAACAGAAATTCATTAGAAATTTATTAGAAAAGCGTGGCTGTTATCAGACCTGTTTAGTGACTGATTTTATAGATGTGGCAGTTGAATGGTGAAAACGCTGCCCTGTTGTACCACCGAATTTATCTGTATCGTACCCTGGTGCATGGCGATAATTTTTTGTGTAAGCGAAAGGCCTATGCCATTTCCGGCACTAAAATCTTTGTTTTGACCCCTGTAAAATGCGGAGAAAATTTTGGGCAGGTCTTCAGCAGGAATGCCTATGCCGGTATCTTTAAAGCTTAAACTAAGCTGGCTGGTATTGAAATTAATGGAAACGGAGCAGCGGTGGTTGGCGGAGAATTTGCATGCATTTTCC
>JASLGV010000448.1 GCA_030149995.1 Pedobacter sp. | reverse complement strand
CCGGCATACCCGACTCCTGCATCCTGATCGAAAATCAAAGCAAAAATACCATAGAAAATGCACGCTACAGTAAACAGCTGCTGGAACGACTAAAACCTGCAGCAAGCCTGGTGGTTATTACCAGTGCCTGGCATGTGCCACGCAGTGCGCTTATCTTTTCGAAAGTTTTTAAAAAACCAATTGATTTTTATCCAAGCAACTATCTGGGGAAAACGGAATACGATGTTGCGGATTATGTAATTCCCAGTACCATGGCTTTGCGGTACTGGGAAATTATGCTTAAAGAGTGGGTTGGTCTTGTTGTAGACCGTTTGAGGACCTGATTTTTTAGCCTTCTATAGCTTTCCAGAGCAGGTCTTTCAACTCTGTTAAACCTTTTTCGGCAACAGAAGAAATAAAGATAGAAGGTATTTCGGGCAAATCCTGTTTCATTTCTGCCGTTAATTCTTCGTCGAGCATATCAGCTTTTGTAATAGCCAGTATATGCGGTTTCTGCATCAGTTCCGGATTATAAGCTTCCAGCTCCTGTTTCAGGATCAGATATTCTTCTTTTATGCTTCTGCTCGTATCGGCAGGAACCATAAACAACAGAACCGAATTACGTTCAATATGGCGAAGAAAACGGTATCCCAATCCCTTCCCTTTTGAGGCACCTTCAATAATACCCGGAATATCGGCCATTACAAAAGAACGGTTGTTGCGGTAGCTTACAATACCCAGATTCGGTACAATGGTGGTAAAAGGATAATCGGCTATTTCTGGTTTCGCGGCCGAAAGTACTGAAAGCAAGGTCGATTTACCCGCATTCGGGAAACCCACCAATCCAACATCAGCCAGCACTTTCAGTTCCAGGATGTTCCACACCTCTTGTCCGGCTTCACCGGGTTGGGCAAAACGGGGTGTTTGCAGGATCGGACTTTTAAAATGTGCGTTACCAAGTCCACCACGTCCGCCGGGTGTTAAAATTTGTGTTTCGCCATCTTTGGTAATTTCGAAAAGTATTTCTCCGGTTTCGGCATTTTTAGCGATGGTGCCCAGCGGTACTTCCAGAATTTCATCTTTACCCTGACGGCCCGACTTGTGCGAACTTCCGCCTGCCAGACCATCTTCGGCAATAATATGTTTACGATACTTAAGGTGTAGCAGTGTCCAGATATGGGTACTGCCTTTCACGATAATGTGTCCACCTCTGCCACCATCTCCACCATCCGGTCCGCCCATAGAGGTTAAAACATCGCGGTGCAGATGCGCCGAACCTGCCCCACCTTTTCCGGAACGGCAACAAATTTTTACATAATCTACGAAATTTGAACCCTGCGACATATCTATTTCTTTTTAAATAAAAATGGCGGAAAAAATAAAATCCTTTCCGCCATTTACAAAAACTCTTATTTGTTAGTATTGATCAATAACAGCACAAAGGTCGTTAAATACAGTACTGATTTCTCCAATTCCATTTACTTTATTCAGTTTACCTTGCTCTTCGTAGTAAGGCAGTACATGAATGGTTTTATCAAAGTATTCTGAAATACGTTTTTTTAATTTTTCTGCGTCATCATCCGGACGGCCACTAATTTTATGACGCTCAGCAATGCGTTTGGTTAATTCATCCTGGTCTACATCCAGTGCAATTACACCTGCAATTTTACTGCCCTTACGTTCTAAAAATGCATCAAGCTCGATGGCCTGAGGTACAGTACGCGGAAAACCGTCAAATACAAACCCCTTTGCCTCCGGGTTTTTATCAACCTCTTCTTCCAGCATCGCAATGGTAATCGCATCAGGTACCAGTTCACCATCAGCCAGCAACTGACTAACTTTTTTCCCTAATTCTGTTTCGTTTTTAACATGTGCCCTAAAAAGATCGCCTGTTGAAACATGCACCAGCTGATATTTTTCAATCAACTTTGCAGATTGGGTACCTTTACCTGCCCCAGGAGGGCCAAAAAGAACTAAATTAAGCATTAAGGTTGTCTTTAAAATTAAAAAGCCTTGTCGCCAAGGGGCGACAAGGCTTCATCCAAATTTGTGCACTTGTAGGGATTCGAACCCCAAACCTTCTCATCCGTAGTGAGATGCTCTATCCAATTGAGCTACAAGTGCAATTCCTTTCGTTAAGGGAATGCAAAAGTAGGATTTGATATTTAATTTCACAACTATTTTGAGAAAAAAAATTAAAAAAAATATCAAATCCTACCGCCCTACGCGCTTAAAACCTCGTTAATCGCTTTAAAATCAGGAAGCTTACTTGCATCTTCCAATACTTCAGAATAAATAATTTTTCCAGCCTCATCTACTACAAAAGCGGCTCTTTTAGATACACCTTTCAATCCCAACACGAATTCTTCATAGTAAGCACCATAAGCTTTTGATACTTCTTTGTTAAAATCAGACAGCAACGGGAACTGGTAATTCTGTACTTCTTTAAATTTAGCCAATGAAAACGGCGAGTCTACTGATACACCCAACACTTGTGCGTTAATACCTTCGTAATAACTGAAATTATCTCTCATGGTGCACAGCTGTTCTGTACAAGTGCCGGTAAAAGCCATTGGAAAAAAATGAATAATCACTTTCTTACCTTTAAAGGCTGATAGAGATACTTCTGTTAAGTCTGAACTGTAAAGTTTAAAATCGGGCGCTTGATCGCCTACTTGTAGTGCCATGTTTTTATATTTAATTATTTATTAGTTTATTATATCTGTTATTCTTGCTGTAAATCCGCCCGTTGCTTTAACTGTTCATCCACCAAAGCAAGCCCTTCCTCAAAACCATGCGGCTTATAACCTAAATCCCGAATTGTTTTATCGAGTATAAAACCTGTTCTGCCCGGACGCCGTGCAGTCTGATTTAAGGATGCCGAGCTGATCTCCTGAACCAACACAGCATTGAGCAACCAATAATCGGCAACTTTTCGCACTATTTCTGCAATACTCATGTAATCTTTACCCGAAACATGATAAATGCCTTGTGTCTGGTTTTCTACGGCCAGCAGGCAGGCTTCGGCCAGATCTTCGGCAAGCGTAGGCATACGCCACTGATCGTTTACCACCTGGAGCGGCAACTCCTTTTCCAGTGCATTTTTTGCCCAAAGCACAATATTGCTCCTGCTCATATCGTATGTAATGCCGTAAACAAGTATGGTGCGCAGTATACTCCAGCGTACAGCCGAGTTGCGAATAAGCGTTTCAGCCATCAGCTTAGACTCACCATAATAACTTAACGGATTGGGCACATCGTTTTCCCGGTAGGGACCATCTGCCCCATCAAAAACAAAATCAGTACTGAGGTGCACAAAGAAAATTTGGTGTTTTACACAAAGCGAAAGCAAGGTTTCTACCGCTCCAACATTCAGTTGCCAGCACAGCGCCTTATTCGCCTCGCAGGTATCCACATTGGTCATGGCCGCTGTATGTATAATTGCATCTGGTTTATAACGGCTAATTACCTCCTCTACCTGTACCGGATTTAAAATATCCATTTCTGCATATTCATATCCTTCTTTTACCGGGTACCGGTTTGCGCCTTTAGAGGTGGCAATAAGTTTTACACGGCCTTCCTTTAAAATTTTTTCTGTCAGTTTCTGCCCCAAAAGACCGTTGCTGCCGGTTACTAAAATGGTTTTCATGTTCCGGGTAATTTTATATAAGCTGGAATATTATAATACCAGCGGTTATCAGTGTAGATTTTCCGGCTTTTAACCAGGTAAAAAACAGGTCTTTTAAACAACTTTAAAAAGGAGCTGTCTGAAAGACAAGTACAGGTTAAAAACCATGTGTAAACCAACTGATAATTCCCCTCTAAATTATCAATAAAAACAGTGTTAAAAAATTTTGTATAATATATTTAAAATTCATTTATAAAACCTTAACTTTGCCAACCGAATTGAGGCACCTACAAACGGCTTTAATTCATTGACTGTAATAATTTTACTCACAACAAATATGCCTAACTTAGGAAAAATAGCACAAATTATCGGCCC
>JASLGV010000424.1 GCA_030149995.1 Pedobacter sp. | reverse complement strand
TATTCTTTATATATTTAATTCTTATTTTTGCGCCATGAGGAAGGTTTCCTCGTGTTACTTATCCAGAAAGACTGAGGGAGTTGGCCCTATGATGTCTTAGCAACCTGTTGCCAAATAAGGTGCTAAATCCTTCCTGTTAATAGGAGCAGATAAGATTGGGGATACTCAGGATTTGGTTAGTACACATATTTCAAACGATTTCAGATGATGTAACAAGCATAAAGATCTTAGGCCGGTAACCTGTCTGAAATTAAATTTTATGAACAACCGAAATTCATTTGTTTATTAATCATTTCTGCATGCAGAAATGGTGAGCAAGGAGCCCGGTTTATTTTTTACCATATGTTTTTAAAAAAATCAATTCAAAATTTGGTTGCCGAAAACCAACAAGACGAAAACCAGGGGTTTAAGCGTTCGCTGGGACCTGTTAATTTAGTTGCGCTTGGAATAGGAGCAATTGTAGGTGCAGGAATTTTTTCCCTCACAGGGATCGTAGCTGCAGAAAACGCTGGTCCGGCAGTAATTCTCTCGTTCGTATTGGCTGCAGTAGCATGTGCTTTTTGTGCACTTTGTTATGCAGAATATGCCTCCATGATTCCTGTAGCTGGTTCTGCCTATACTTATACCTATGCTACATTAGGAGAATTTATGGCCTGGATCATTGGATGGGACCTGGTTTTAGAGTACGCACTGGCCTCAGCAACTGTTGCAGTAAGCTGGTCAAGTTATGCTGTTAAGCTCCTGTCCCAAATAGGATTGAATCTGCCTCCCGAATTTACGAGTTCTCCATTTGATCCGGTGAAACTGGCTAACGGAACCACTTTATCGGGTGGCATCGTTAATCTCCCCGCCATTGTAATTGTTGTAGTATTATCTTTATTGTTAGCCAAAGGAACTAAGGAGTCTGCTCTGATGAATAATATTTTGGTAATACTCAAATTGGGTGTAATCTTGCTTTTTATTTTTTTAGGATGGTCCTTTATAAAAGGCGAAAATTATACACCGTTTATTCCTGAGAATACCGGAACATACGGACAGTTTGGCTGGTCTGGAATAATCAGAGGTGCCGCAGTTGTATTTTTCGGCTTTATTGGTTTTGATGCTGTTTCCACAGCAGCACAGGAAGCCAAAAATCCACAAAGAGATATGCCCATCGGAATAATTGGATCTCTTTTGGTCGCAACAATCCTTTACGTCGCATTTTCTTACGTAATGACAGGTTTGGTCTCCTATAAGGAATTTATTGGTGACGCCAGTCCGGCAGCAACAGCATTTGCAGTAACTGGATTTCACTTTTTAAACAGTGCATTGATTATTGCAATACTGGCGGGTTATACATCGGTAATACTGGTTATGTTAATGGGGCAGTCAAGGGTCTTTTACAGCATGTCTAAAGATGGTTTATTACCCGCTTTTTTTAGCGATATCCACTCAAAATTCAAAACTCCCTGGAAAAGTAATCTTTTTTTTATGGTATTTGTAAGTATACTGGCAGGTTTTGTTCCAATATCAGATCTTGGACATATGGTAAGTATTGGAACCTTGTTTGCTTTTTCTTTAGTGGCCCTGGGTGTGATAATTCTGAGAAGAACGAGCCCCGATATTCAAAGAGGCTTTAAGGTTCCCTGGGTTCCGGTAGTCCCAATTCTTGGAATTGGTGTATGTGTGTTTTTAATGACTGGCTTACCTGTTGAGAGTTGGGAACGGCTGTTTATTTGGATGGCTATTGGCATCGTTTTTTATTTATTTTATGGCAGGAAACGAAGTAAGTTAAGAAGGGAGTTTCAAAGAAGTACAGACTTACCTGAAAAATAAAGAGTAATGTTATTGATTTGGATGCTGGCATGTTTATGTCAGCATCTGTTTTATAAATAATTTATTTGGAAAAACAGATTTTGTTTTTTTTGTATTGAAAATCAGGTGATTGAGCGGCCGATGATGCTGAAAACCATCATTCTATCCATTGAACTACGAGGGCAGTTATTTCGTGTGCAAAAATATAAAACTATTTGCATATTCATTCAGGAGAGTATTGGATTTTTTAAAAATAAAACTGCATTTTTGCAACCGTTAAATAAAGGTTTAAGCATGTACTCATAATTTTTTGTCGTTATGGAAGATCTGGTTGTAGAAGAGGTTCGCGAATTACTTGAGAACGAGAGTGATAAGCAGTTGAAACAGTACCTCGACCAGTTGAACATCTCCGATGTGGAGCAGCTGATTGATGAACTTCCGCAATATGCCGCAAAATTTATTGAAACATTATCGATTAACCGGGCGGTTAACGTATTCCGTATATTAGATTTTCCTACGCAGGAGCGTATTATCAAGAAACTTTCGGGCAATAAACTAAACCAGATTATAAAGGATTTACCCCCTGATGATCGTACTGCTTTATTCAGCGAGCTGAAAGGCGATGTGGTGAAAAAAATGATTACTTTGCTGCCTGCAGAAGAGCGCAAGGAATCATTGGCCTTACTGGGTTATAAAGAAGACAGTATTGGTCGTTTAATGACACCCGATTACATTGCCGTGAAACCGGAATGGTCTGTAAACCGCGTACTTGCACACATCAGGCGCTATGGCAAAAATTCAGAAACGATTGATGTGGTGTATGTCATCGATAAAGATGGTGTATTGCTGGATGATATCCGTATCCGGGAAGTCTTGCTGGCCGATCCGGAAGCCATTATTGGCGAGTTGACCGATAAACGTTTTATTGCTTTAAAAGCAAATGATCCGCAGGAAGACGCCATTAATATTTTTAGGATGAACAACCGGGTAGCATTGCCTGTTGTAGACGAAAATAATGTATTGTTAGGGATTGTAACCGTTGATGATATTTTGTGGATTGCCAATGAAGAGTATACAGAAGATATGCACAAAATTGGTGGTACAGAGGCGCTGGATGAGCCTTATTTGGATATGCCCATCCTTAAGCTGGTTAAAAAGCGGGCGGGCTGGTTAATTGTTCTTTTTCTGGGCGAGATGCTTACAGCAACCGCTATGCAGCATTTTGAAATCGAACTTGAAAAAGCAATTGTACTTTCTTTATTTATTCCTTTGATTATGAGCAGTGGCGGGAACAGTGGTTCGCAGGCTTCTACCTTAATTATTCAGGCCATGGCCCTGGGCGAAGTAACCATTGCAGAATGGTGGAAAGTAATGCGCCGGGAGTTAATTTCGGGTGCAATGCTGGGAATCGTATTGGGCAGTATTGGTTTTATAAGGATTATCCTCTGGCAAAACCTGCACCTTTATAATTATGGAGAACACTGGTTTTTAATTGCCACAACCATATTCTTTACGCTGATCGGTATTGTTTTATGGGGTAGTTTAATCGGCTCTATGATGCCTATTATTATGAAAAGACTTAAATTAGATCCGGCAACCTCATCGGCTCCTTTTGTAGCAACCATGGTGGATGTAACGGGTATTGTTATTTATTTCAGTGTAGCTGTACTGATTTTAAAGGGTGTATTACTCTAAGATATTTTTATAAGTATCAGATGGAAACATCTGGTATCACGAAATTGTTTAATGGCTCTGCATATGCAGAGCCATTATTGTTTTAATCAGTATCTGCAGCTTGTATTTGCAGGGCCCTTTGTAAAAAACTCTGTAGTTTTATCTTTTGTTCAGCTTCCTCAATCGCTTTCAGCAAATTATTCTGGTTGTCGGCAATCTCCGCAAGCACGGTACTCATTAAATTCCATACCGGCTTCATTTGTTCAATCAGGGCTTCACCACTTTCGCTCAGTCCGATTAACCGTTTGCGCTCATCGTTTTTATCTTTTTTAGAGTGGATCAGCTTCTGCTTTTCCAGTTCCTTCAGCAAACTAATGGTAGAAGGGTGTGTGTAGCCAATTTCGGCTGCTATTTCCACCACACTCAGCATTTTTTTATGATAAAGCGTATACACAACAGGGAACCATTTTGGCTCAAATGATATTCCAAACGTTTTATATAAGGCCGCTCCATCTTTTCTAAGCTGCTCGCTCAGCCTTTGCAGGCGGGTAGAAATAGCCAGAATACCCGATTCATCAATTATGTTCATTTATTATTGGCTTAAATGTAAGTGGCGGAAAACATTGTCGGGCGCCATTAATGGAAAATTTTCGGGTAACTGATTTTTTTCTATGGGTAAAAATCCGTTTTTCTCATAAAAGCGAAGAGCTGCCTCCAGAATGCTTACAGTGCCAAGGTAAATATCGGTAATATGATTTGTTTTGCAGTAGTGAACCAGATTTTCTAAAAGCTGCTGCGCAATACCCCATGATTTGCCCCTGTATTCTTTTTTAACAAACATTTTGCGAATGGCTGCCGCATGTGGATCGAATTTGAGCAGGGCAATCGTGCCCACAAGCTCATCATTTACAAAAGCCCCCCAGAAGCCCCCACCGTTTAACTGGTATACCTGTTCAATACGAAGTAAATCCGGCTGATCGTCGAGTGTAATGGGTACGTTGAATTCTTTTTGCTGGATGGGCAAAATCAGGTTAATGATATCTGTCGAGCTATCGTTAGAAAGGGATTTTATAATCGTTTGCATGAAATAAATATTTTATAAAACAAAACTACGTAGTTAACTACGTATATTGAAATGTTTTTTCATTTTTTTTGAATAAAAAAAGGCAACTGCCCGCAGTTGCCTTTAAAAAAGTATGGTTATAATTTTTTATACGTTAAATCTGAAGTGCATAATGTCGCCATCTTCAACAACATAGGTTTTTCCTTCAACACCCAGTTTTCCGGCTTCTTTACACGCGTTTTCAGATCCAAGGGTAACAAAGTCTTCATACTTAATTACCTCTGCGCGGATAAATCCTTTTTCAAAATCCGTGTGGATTACACCAGCAGCCTGTGGAGCTGTAAAGCCTTTGGTAATGGTCCAGGCACGCACTTCCTGTACACCAGCAGTAAAATAAGTATATAAATCCAACAGTTTGTAAGCTGCACGGATCAACTTGTTTACACCCGATTCTTCCAGGCCAAGGTCGGCCAGAAATTCCTGACGTTCTTCATAACTTTCAAGTTCGGCAATTTCTGATTCTATTTTAGCAGAAATAATCAGTACCTCCGCATTTTCATCAGCAACACTTGCTTTTACCTGATCTACATATTTATTGCCGTTAATTACAGATGCTTCGTCTACGTTGCAAACGTACATGACGGGCTTTTGCGTAAGTAATCCAAGGTCTTCAATAAAATCAAAATCCTCAGCTTCTAATGCAGCGGTACGCACAGATTTACCACTTTCGAGGTGTTTTTTTACAATCGAAAGGATATCAAAAGTACGTTTAGCATCTTTATCTCCACCGGTTTTGGCCATTTTTTCGACCTTCTGAATGCGTTTATCTACTGTATCGAGGTCTTTAAGTTGTAATTCAGTATCAATAATTTCGCGGTCGCGGATGGGATCAACCGAACCATCCACATGGATAACGTTGCCATCATCAAAGCACCTTAATACGTGTATAATTGCATTGGTTGCACGGATATTCCCCAAAAACTGGTTACCAAGCCCTTCACCTTTAGAAGCACCCTTTACCAAACCGGCAATATCTACAATTTCAATGGTGTTGGGTTGTACCTTATTGGGTTTAACAAGTTCGGCAAGCCTGGTAAGCCGGCTGTCTGGTACGGTAATTACGCCTACATTGGGCTCAATGGTGCAAAACGGAAAGTTTGCAGCCTGCGCCTTTGCATTTGATAAACAGTTAAAAAGTGTCGATTTACCCACATTTGGTAAACCTACTATACCACATTGTAATGCCATTTTTTTGTCTTTTAGCCTTTAGTACTTATTAAATAATCTACCTCAAACGTATTCACATCTCAGATATAAAAGTCGGCAAAGATAAGCCTTTTACGCCTTATTTAAAGAGGTAAATTTGCAGCCATTGGATATTTTATCTAAGTTTAGCCCAAAATAAAGTTTTGTACAGATATGGAAGAGTTTGCACCTCAGGAAACACCACAGGAAATAAAATTGGTTGTAAGTGAAGAAATGCGCAGTTACCTTTACGATACAACGAAATGGGCGAGGTTTCTGGCCATTATTGGTTTTGTATTATCGGTATTTCTTTTCTTAGGTGCTTTTGGAGCGGGTGCAGTTTTATCTTCATCGCCCGAGGTGGCCAAACAACTGGGGCCGCTGGCACAGTTTGGTTCTTTAGGGATTACCTTTTTCTATGTATTACTCGGCTTAATTTACCTGTACCCAAGCTTATTGTTGTTTAGATTTTCTACCCGTGCACGCTTAGGTGTTTTATATGGCGATCAGGAAAGCCTGAATGCTTCCTTACTGAACATGAAATCGCTGTTTAAATTCTTTGGTATTCTAACAGTGGTGGCAATAATCTCTTATTTCTTAATGATTGCAGCTTTAATGCCTGCCATGATGAAGTAAGATCAGATCAGCTACCAATATTTTTTCATGCCCTCTGGCTGTTTCCAGCCAAAATGAGGTTCATAATGGTTCCAGAGCAACTGACTTAAACGACGGATTAATACCGAAGCCTCATTGTCGTGCTTCCAGGAGGTATCCTGAAGGTTTTTTGTGGTAATGCAAAACACATAATCGCCATGCGGTGCATTAACCAGCAGTACTTCCGAGCGTGCAGCATCTACAGCGCCCGATTTAGATGCAACCTGTACAGTAGGCGGGATTTGCGAAAGTGCGCCGGCATCCCAGAAAATACGAATCAGGTTCCTGTAAATTCTTTCCGAAGCCGACTCGCTGATCATTTTGCCATTCCGGATCAGGGTTAACAGATTAGCCATCTCTTTGGGAGTGGTTTGGCCCCAGCCATATTTTTGCCAGTCGGTTTGTCTGCCGGGCGTTCGGGAATTAACACGGGTATGTTCCAGTCCGTATTGAGCCATTAGTTCATTAATGGCAGTTCCGGTACCCGCCATAGATTGGCTCCATAAGCTGGCGGTATTATCGCTGGTGGTAATCATAAGCATCAGAACTTTATCCAGTGCAATTTTTTCGCCATCTTTAAAAGATCCGAGAATGTCTTCTCCCGCATATAATAAACTATCCCGGTAGGTAAGAATGCGGTTGTAATCCAATTTACCCTGTTCTATTTGGTTGAAAACACCGCAGGTAATCGGTACTTTAATCATACTGGCCGTTGGAAAGATGGAATCGGCATGGATACCGGCACTTTTACCCGTTTTAAGATTTTTAACGTAGATGCCAACATCGCCTTTAAAACCTTTAACAAGTTCATTTAATTGATGCTGAAGCCTGGTGTCTGTTTTTTCCTGCGCAAACAGATAACCAGTTGCAAACAACAGAACAAGAAGGGCGAAAGTTTTTTTCATTTGAATCATTTTCGTAAAAGGTATGCAAGACCAGGTAATCTGCATTTCAGTTTGGTTAGTAAATAATAATTGTCTGAGAATAGACAGACACCATTTAATAAACTAAGATAGCCTTTGTCTGATGTAAAATGCAAGGTTTTTTTGTTTATGTATTTTCAGAAGCACAAAGGGCTGCCGGGGGCTTTGAAGTACACAGGCTTGGAAGAGTACGGTTATTTTTACACTTTTGCTGCTAATGAAGCTCAGCCTCTACTCTTCACGGTACTTTATTGTAATCGGAATATTTATATTCCTTTGCTTTACGGGCATTGGTTTGTTTATGTCGGGAAAACTGAGTAAACGTACCGAACAGATCAGTGTAGAGCTGGCAACCAAAAATTTCCAGTTAAAATCTGCCATTATACGGAATGAATTTAACGGACTGATAAGAGGGCTGGGGAATGCCGAAAGTATTTTGACTGCAATCAACTCCAAAAACGATTTTATCAAAATGGAGCCTGTGGTAGAAAAGCTCCTGTTAAATCATGCTGAAATTCGCGAAGGCTGGTATGCCATTGCAACCCGGAATGATACGCTTTATCAGTCTGTTCATAAAAATGGAACGCTATACCAACATCAACCGGTTACAGATTTTCAGAAAAAATGGATGGCCGCCCAGCTCAACCTTCAGCAAGGGGTAACAAGAAATTCGGCCCTGATTTCGGTAAAAGACTCCCTGCACTGGCTGGTTGCTTCCAGGCATAAACTGGCTGATTCTGCTGTTTTAATTTTCGGTTTAGACATTAACCTGCGCAAACTGCAACGCTATTTTTGGAGCGTAGATACCGTAGGACGCGCCTCTGCATTTATAACCGACGAAAATGGTTATTACATCAACAACCCCAACGAAGAATTAATCGGTACCAAAGCCCTGGCGGATCAAAAAATTTCAACAAAAAGAACATTTCTGGCCGATAGTGTGAGTAGTTATGAAATTACCAATTCTGACTATTTACAAATACCGGTAATCCGTTATTATACCCCGCTGGAAATTTCTTCTATGAAATGGACAATGGTGGTAGATACACCGCTCTCAATTGTTGATGAAGATACCAGCGAAATTGAAAAATATGTGATGGTGATGTTTGTTAGTGCAGCAGTTGTTATTCTGTTGTTAATTGCCTGGGCACAGGCCAAATGGCAAAAGGAATTTATGCTGCGGCAACAGGCCGAAATGAAGCGCCAGGAAGTTTCCATAGAAAAACAAGCCCTGAATATTATTACCGAAAGACAGCAAAAAGAAAATGCCTTGTTGCAGCTCAACACACTGAAAGAGAAAGTAAACCCCCATTTCCTGTTCAACTCGCTCAGCTCCTTAAATGCCTTAATTGCGCAAAATCCCGACCTTGCCAAATCATTTGTGGTTAAATTATCAAGGGTTTACAGGTACGTGCTGGAATCTTATCCAAACGGGCTGGCCACGGTAGCCGAAGAACTCCGTTTTGCAAATGAGTATTTTTTCCTGCTCAAAATCAGATTTGGCGATACGCTCGAGCCACTCGAGGTAAATATTTCTAATACACTGCTTGAACAGCGCATTCCTTTTATGAGTCTGCAAACCCTTATAGAAAATGCTGTAAAACACAATACACTCTCCAAATCAAATCCCTTAAAAATCAGCATCGAAAGCACAGAAACATATATTGTGGTTACCAATAACCTGCAATTGCGTAACGATGTAAAAGACTCGGGTAAGCAAGGTTTAAATTATCTTCAAAGTACCTATGCTTACTTTGGCTCTGCAGCATTCAGACACGGACAAGAAATGGATATGTACAAAGTTTATCTTCCCGTATTAAAGTCTGCAGATTAAGAATATAGAAGAATCGTTAACAATGTTGTAACGCCCAATTAACATTTTCTTCACTCCTTAAAACTGCGCCTTCACTCTGCAAAACAGGCAGACTCACGCGTTACAATTTCATAATCAACAAATATTCAGACATTTTAGATTATGATTTTCAACAAGAATTCCTTTATAGCTTTATCCATTCTTATCTCAGCGATCGGTGTAAACGCACAAACAACGAAGAAACTTCCTAAAGTTAACCCTAAAAAAGTAACAGTTGATTCCCTAAAAAAGAAAGCAGACCAGGATACCATTAAAAAAGGTCCTTTAAAAGATTATAAGACCCTTTTGAAACAGGCTAAGACCGTTGATGGTATTTTTAAAGTACATCAGGTAGAAACGGATTATTATTTCGAAATCCCTTTAAAACTGATGGATAAAGATTTTCTGATTGTCAACAAAATTTCTTCTGTTCCTCTGGCCATCAACGAGGCTGGTGTAAATAAAGGTATGAATTACGAAAACAAGGTAATTCGTTTTCATCCCAATAAACTGGCCAAAACGGTATGGGTAAAAACCCTTGTACCGCAGGTAGAGTCGCCCGCAGGAGATGCAATCACCCAGTCGGTAAAAGATAATTTTGGGGGTTCTGTAATCGAATCTTTTAAAATAGAAGCCTATTCGCCCGATTCTTCGGCAGTGGTTATAAAAGTAAACAAGGTATTTGACGGTACCGAGAAAAGTTTTAACGATGTGTTTAACGGCATTGGTTTAGGAACCAGCGCTAAAACAGCATTTTCGGCTATTGAGCATATTAAAAGCTTCCCGCAAAATGTGGTGGTTCGCTCTTTGTTGAGCACTTCTGTTACCGAAGGTCAGACCACCATTCCAATCAGTGTTACGGTAACCACCAATTTGTTGCTCTTACCAGAGAAGCCAATGAAACCGCGTTTTGCTGATAACCGGGTAGGTTTTTTTTCTACGCCAAGATGGTATTTCTCAGATAAGCAGCAAAAGCTGGAAACAAGAGAGCTGATTACCAAATGGAACCTGGCACCGAAACCGGCAGATCGTGCGCGCTACCTGAAAGGTGAATTGGTAGAACCCGAAAAGCCAATTGTATTTTACATCGATCCTTCTACGCCAAAACAATGGCGATCATATATTATAGATGGTATACACGACTGGCAAAAAGCTTTTGAAGCAGCTGGTTTTAAAAATGCCATTCAGGCCAAGCTGGTTACAGATACAGCCGATTTTGATGGTGATGATGTACGTTTTTCTATTGTAACCTATGCTGCATCTCCTAAATCAAATGCCATGGGACCTGCAGTTGTGGATCCCCGCTCGGGAGAAATCCTGGAATCGGATGTAATCTGGTGGCACAATGTGATGACCTCGCTGCAATCGTGGATGCGCATACAAACGGGAATTATTGATACAGGAGCCCGTAAAAATAATTTCAGCACAGAGCAGATGGGAAATGCCATCCGTTTTGTTTCCTCACACGAAATTGGCCATACCTTAGGACTAAAACACAACATGGGGGCTTCGGCTGCTTATCCGGTAGATTCACTTCGTTCCAAAAGCTATACAGCCAGAATGGGTGGTACCGCTCCTTCAATTATGGACTATGCAAGGTTTAACTATGTTGCCCAGCCCGAAGATCAGGTAACCAATATTACCCCACAAATAGGCGTGTATGATAAATATGCCATTGCATGGGGCTATCGCTGGCTGGATACAGAAGATCCGCGTAAAGATCTGGAAGTGCAGAAAAAGTGGATTGAAGCACATCAGAATGATCCATTGTACCATTACGGCGAACAGCAAAACGGATTAAACATTGTAGACCCCAGAGCTCAATCGGAAGATATTGGCGACAATGCC
>JASLGV010000520.1 GCA_030149995.1 Pedobacter sp. | reverse complement strand
AGTTATTTAGCGGTAAACAATTCTTCGAGTTTGCGTTCTAAATCTGCACCGTATAAATTACGGGCAATGATAACACCATTCGGATCAATCAGCACATTGGCCGGAATGGCTCTTACACCATAGGCCTTTGCACCTGCACTGTTCCAGAAAGCAAGGTCCGAAACCTGTGTCCAGTTCAGTTTATCGTCTTTAATGGCTTTAATCCAGCTTGCTTTATCTTTATCAAGCGAAACACCGAAAACTTCAAAACCTTTCGATTTATATTTTTCAAATACCTTTACAATATTTGGATTTTCGGCTCTGCATGGCGGGCACCAGGCTGCCCAGAAATCAACCAGCAAATACTTACCAAAATGATCTGAAAGTTTTACATTATGTCCGTTTACATCCGGAAGTTCTATATCAATGGCACGGTTTCCGGGCTGAACCGACCTTAACACAGGAACCAGTTCTTTTAAAACCTGTACATAAGGAGTACCATCTAAAGAACGGTCTAAACCAGCAATGTTGGCCTCAATCTGATCGGGTGTTAAACGATACGACCATTCCCTGTAAAGTACGTAGGCCGAAACAATCGAATTTGGATGTTCATGGATAAAATCTTCAATCTTTACCCCTTTGCTTTTACGGTATAACATAAACAGATCCTGCGATTTGGAGCCCGTAACGGTACTGTTTCTATAATAAGCTGCCGTATCCAGCTGAACGGTTATGGGCTGATCTTCGAGAAAAACATATAAAGGATTTTTCTCCGGATTTATTGTTATCCCATAAAGTTCCGGAAGTTCTACAGCTGTTTTAAATTTAAAACGCCCGTTTTCAATAGAAGCAGAATCGATGGTTCTGAACATCTTGTTATTGAATTTCTGCAGGTAAACTTTTCCCGTTTTTACATTATTTACGGTACCTGTTAATTGCAAAGGCTTTTGTGCCCAGCCACTGCTGATGCCGGCGAGGCCCAACAGCATGGTTAATTTTACAGATAATTTCATATTATTTTTAGTTAAGTTTTTAATTTACGTCGAACCATAATTTTGTTGTCAGCAGGTCTGGTCCCTGTTTAGCCACTCCATTGGTGTAATTGGTCTTGTTGAGCGATTGTTCACTCCCCGGATAAATAAAACGGGTTGGAATTTTTCCATCCAGTACACCGGCCACTGCTGGTTTTAACTTCGGATAATCCAGCCGGCGCCATTCTGTATATGCTTCCAGTCCCTGGCCAAACAAAGCAATCCATTTCTGCTCCCCTATTGATTTTCGGAAATCAGCTGCATTGTATGAAACGCTGCTTTGTGCCAGGTAGGTCTGAATATCGTTGTTGCTGATGCCGTAATACTGTAAAGATGCTTCAATGGCCTTTTGATATAAACCCGCAGCATCTTCGGTGGTAAAACCACGCGCCGCAGCCTCAGCGCGGTCAAACAGCGATTCTGAGTAACTTAAAATAATGGCAGGTGCAGTTGCTTTTGTAAAAAAGCCTCCCGGCTTAGAGGTTTTGGTAAAACCCAGGTTGCTGGCATCGCCTGTAGTAAGTCCGTTTGGAATCCCCACATACACATCTTGCGTTACATCTTGTGTTTTATCGGCATAAAAAGGCAAACGCGGATCGGCAAGTGCCTTCAGCTTATCTACAATTGTTTTGGAAATCCGGTAATCATCGCGTGTTTCAAAAACTTTGGCAATGGGGTTCTGATTGGGTGAGGTGAAATAAGTAAGCAAAACGGTTTCTTTCTCGCTACCGATCAAACCCGCAGGGTCTGTCAATACTTCTGTAATGGTTTGTTTTGCTAAATCCGGCTCCCGGTCTGCAATGCGTAAAGCCAATCTGAAGCGTAAAGCATTTGCAAATTTACGCCATTTTACCAGGTCACCTTTAAAGATCGGGTCTCCCTGAATGGCTGGTCCGTTTACGTTAAAAGTAGTAAGCGCTGTTTTCAATTCGGCAATCAGGCCAAGATAGATGCTGCGCTGATCATCGTACTTAGGTGTAAGCTTCTGAATGTTAAGCGCATCAGAATAGGGTACGTTCCCGTAAACATCTGTTAGCAGCGAAAAGATCCACGAACGCAGGGTAATGGAAACCGCTTTATAATTCGGATTTTTTTGCTGATCGGCAATGGTAACCAATGCATTTAAATCTGCAAGACTTTGTGTATAGAAATTCCTCCATCCGCTTTCAAAGCTTCCATTGGTAAAAATATACCGGTCGGGATCTGTATACTGTATTTTAGACCAGTGCTGTACAAATAACAAACTGGCATCCATGGTATTGGATGTGCTGTAATAATTATCTGCTGCACTTTTAATGGCATTTGCCAATAAGTAATCTGGCTGTGCAGTTTCCGATTCGTTCGGGTTTTTGTTGATGTCCTGCAATTCCTTTTTGCAGGCGGTCAGGCTTAAAACACCAACCGCAAAAAACAATATATAGGTATGTCTAATCATGATGTACGAATTAAAAGGTAAGATTTAAGTTAAAGCCATAGCTTCTGGTGGTTGGCAACTGCAAAGACTCCAATCCCTGGGCATTGTCTGTTGCAAAAGCTGTTTCAGGATCAATGTTGGGTACATTTTTATGAATGATCCATAAATTACGGCCAACCAGTGTAAAACGTGCTTTTGCCAATCCGATTTTGCGGATCCAGTTATTCGGCAGGTTGTAGCCAAGCGTTACTTCCCTTAATCTGATGGCCGTAGCACTAAACACATGCGCTTCGTTTACATTTGCGATTGCTTTGTAGTATTGCTGAGCCGAAAGTATGCTGGTGTTTTTACTTCCATCAGTTCTTACCCCATCAAAGATAATCCCGTCGTGGTAAACCGTCGATCCATCTGGTGCTGCTGCTGTATGGTTACCCAGCTGAACCGGTAAATTGGCTTTGTTATTACCTGGATAGTAATAAGGTAAACCACCATGTTCTTCATCTCTTCCCGGCAGCGTTTCTTCCAATACACCGGTTGTAAAACCGGTAGCATGTGTACCCGAGTAAATAGAACCACCTACTTTGGCATCAACCAGGAAACCCAGTGTAAAGCCCTTATAGCTGAAATCGTTTCGTACACTTCCCAGCCATTTTGGCGGATAAGAGCCCAATACTTGTTTAGTTGGATTGGTTTGTGGGTAACCGCTTGCGTTTACCAGGATTTCGCCTTTCTCATTGCGTTGATATGCTGTACCAAATAACGTACCGTAAGGCTGACCTACACTGGCCAATACCTGTACACCACTCGATCCCAGTACCACGCTGCTTAAGAGACCTTCTTTATCAAGCTCCACAACCTTACTTCTGTTTAAAGAGTAATTAAAGTTTACATCCCATTGCAAACCTCCCGATTTTTTTATCGGTGTTAAACCCAGCTGAACTTCCACACCTTTGTTGTTAATGCGACCGGCATTGATTAGCTTTTGAGTAAAACCAGTTGCAGTACTGATATCGGCATTAAAAATCTGGTTAAAACTGTTGGTATTGTATGCACTCACATCCAACCGGACACGGCTGTTTAAAAAGGCCAGTTCAAATCCGGCTTCACTTGAGTTGGTGTATTCAGGTTTTAATTCGCTGTTCAGATAACGATCTGTTAAGGTGAGCAGCGGGTAACTATCAAAAATAGGATTAAAAGGATACGTGTTTATCAACTGGTAGGGATCAGTGTCCTTTCCTACCCTCGACCATCCCCCACGCACCTTGGCATAACTTAACCAGTCGTTTTTCCACCCAAAAGCTTCACTTAATATTAAACTGGCATTTGCCGAAGGATAGAAATATGAATTATTTTGTACCGGTAAAGTCGAAGACCAATCGTTACGTGCCGTTAAATTTAAGTATGCATAGTTGCGGAAACCAATCTGTGCAGAAGAAAATAAACTGTATACTTTTAATTTGCTGAAATAGTTAGACGATACCAGCGGGTCGCGCGAGTTGGCAAGTGTATAAATACCTGCTACCGCCAAACGGGGTGCCGACTGATTGTTTTCTTCGTAAAAACGACTTCTCATGTTTCCACCACCCAACACATCCAGGCTAAAATCTGTATTCAGGTTCTTGGTAAAATTTAAAGTCGCTTCGGTATTGTTCTCGTTAACGGTATAACCTATCTCCTGGTAAGAGCCGAAAGGTGTACCATTGGTTCCATAAGCCACACGCAGCTTACGGCGATCGTTGTAGTAGTCATTTCCGGTATGGAAGTTGGCCTTTAACTCTTTAGTAATCTGATAGGTTAAACCTACGTTTCCCAGAAGCCTGTCGCGACGCTGCGATACGGTATTTTCGTAAGCAACAAAGTAAGGATTGCTGTAATAGCTGTTGTTCCAGTTAAACGTATTGCCATTGGCATCGATGTAATTTTTAAGCTGGCTTACATCAACCTGGCGTCCGAACCATAAAAACTGAAGCATTGTACTGGTTGCACGTCTTCCACCTGCACCCGGTAAATTATCGGATCCGGTACGTACATAGTTAGCCATCAGATCCAGTTTCAGATTTGGTAAAATATCAAAAGTGGTGTTAATGCTTAAGCTGTTTTTGTCCAGTCCGGAATTGGGCACAACACCTTTCTGTGTGCTGTTGTTATAAGAAAAGCGATAGTTATAAGCATCGCCGCCACCGCTAAAAGAAACACCGTTATTCAGCGTATGCCCGGTTTGAAAAAAGCTGCGTACATTATCCGGATGTGGTACAAACGGAACTGCTACCCCGTTCGAATTAAATTGCGGGATCAGGCGTCCATCCATTTTAGGGCCCCAGCTTTCATCAACGCCATCGTTTATACCACCGCCTTTTCCATCTACATAGCTAAACTGGCCGTTAGAACCTTGTCCGTAAACATTCTGGTAAGAGGGCAAAACCAGCAAACTTTCGAATGTGGTGCTCGAATTTAGGGAAATACCCAATCCCTTGCCTCTTTTACCTGATTTTGTTTTGATTAAGATGACCCCGTTTGCAGCCCTCGATCCGTATAAGGCAGCTGCATTTGGTCCTTTTAGCACACTTAAGCTCTCGATGTCTTCGGGATTAATATCCGATATGGCATTGGCAAAATCCCTCGAACCACCTGCACCCAGCTGCGAGTTATCAACAGGCACCCCATCCACCACAAACAACGGCTGGTTATTGCCCGAAATAGAAGTTTCTCCACGAATTACAATCCGTGATGAACCCATATTTCCCTGGCTGTTGGTGATGTTAACACCCGCTACTTTACCTGCAAGTGCATTTACCAGGTTACCTTCTTTGGCTTCCGACAAACTCGATCCGCTCACTTCCTGAATGGCGTAACCAAGCGATTTTTTTTCGCGGCTAATTCCCAAAGCCGTTACCACCACCTCGTCCAGGTTGTTCTTAGCTTCCTCCAGTGCAATCTGGATTTTATCCTTACCCTGAACTTTATAATTCTGTGTTAAATAACCAATATAACTAAAAACCAATACATCGCCATTAGTGGCCTCAATACTGAATTGTCCGTTTCCATCGCTCACAGCGCCAACATTTTTGCCCTGTACGCGGATGCTTACACCGGGAATGGAAAGCCCGTCAGACTTTCCGGTAATCCGACCGGTAAGCTTTATATTTGTCTGGGCCGACAGCTGAAAAGCTGTAAAAAGCCAGAACAAACTAAATAATAGTAGTTGTTTTTTTTGATACATATACGAGATAAATTGTGTGTTAAAAAGGCAGTATAATTCCAGTCCGTCTCTGAAACAGCTCCACCAGAAAAAATAAAATCGGAAGGTATTTTTGCTTAGCTACAGCAACAACACATCACTACTTCCTTGCACATGAAGAAGGTTGTGTATCTTTTGTGAGCGTTGTTAAGAGAAGAAGATGGTAGTAGTACGTTTTTCATAAAATTTAATAAATAATCATTGAATGCAATTCAATTGATACTTATGCAAACTGCCGGTTCAGTAGATGAATTCTGTTTAAAGTATTTATCTCTCTTCTTTGCAGAAGCTGGATTTAGCACCTACCTTTTAAGGGGTTGCTAAGACTTCACAGGGCCATTCCCTCCGTCTTTCTTGATAAGTATCTAAAGAACTAAAAGTTTTATGTAACAAAAGTATATAAATACTATCTATCCTGTAGTATTTATAGTTAATAAATTTTTAAAAAA
>JASLGV010000316.1 GCA_030149995.1 Pedobacter sp. | reverse complement strand
GCTGCTACATGGACTTTACAACCGGTTTTATCAAAATAAGAACCTGAAAGAGCAGGGGACTTTTTACATGGGTTTGAAAAATGGGCAATGGAACAGTTGGACGGAAACGGGTACACTTATTTCGAGAATTAACTTTGACAAAGGTATAGAGCAGGGAAAATTTTATAAATATGATCCTTCTGGTAAACTAATAGAATCTGGAAAATATAAAAATGGTAGAGTAAATGGGCCGCTTAATAAATACTTCGGACGGGACAGCATCCAGGTAGTTCGCTATAAAGATGGGCAGATTGAGCCACCAAAACCAATTAAAAAAGAGAACACTGGTTTAAAGGGCTGGTTTAAGAAGTTTTTTAAAAAGAAACCTAAAATGAAAACAGATGCGTATACAGACAAACCAGGTTTATAATCGATCAAATTATTTTAAATAAGCCATGAAAATTAAATCTTTATTAGCGCTCTTGTTTCTTTATATCAAGCTGTACAGAAACGGAAGCAAATGGAGTAGAACTGGGCGAAATGGTTAAGAAATTACTTAAAACCAGGAAGAACTTGACTCTGCATTTAATTGAACAACGCAAAGAAATCTAAAGCTTCAAAAAACTAATCTATAAAAAGAATTAAATGCTGAAAGCAGGTGCCTTATATTTCGCCATTGTAGTGGCCTTTTTTATAGCGGTTATTTCTGCTTCCTTAATTATGCTGGCTGCACATTACAGGTCTACTTATTTGAAAGAGGTTCGGTATACACGGCTGTTAAATAACCTGGATGCCGGGGTTTTATATCTTTTAACAGATCATGATGAAACCAATTTTAGCAGGGAGATGGATTTGTTTAGCGATGGGGCAGACCGTATTACAGTAGAACGAAAAAAGTGGGGGATTTACGAACTGGATCAGGTAAAGGCTTATGTGGATGTAGATACCTTAAGCCGTGTTTTCTTAACGGGCATCGATACGCAAAAGGATTTAGAAGTTCTTTATTTAAGTGATGAAGACCGTCCGCTCTCGGTAACCGGAGATACGCGCATAACCGGCAATGCATCTGTTCCCAAATCAGGCATGAAAAAAGCTTACGCTGAGGGGAAATCTTATACAGGTGGTGATGAGGTGTTATATGGAACAGCAGGTAACAGTGCCAGAACTTTGAAAGGACTGAGCAGCCATTTAATCAAAGAACTGGAACAGGAACTAGATGGTGAAAAATCTAAGAAATTTACCCCGTTTGAAGGGAATAATCTGAGGGTTTCTTTTAAGGATTCTGCACGGGTATTTAGGGTGATACCCAATGCCAGCATCAGTAGTTCATTAAATGGGCATATTTTGTTGTTTTCCGATTCGACACTTACACTTTCTGCTGAAGCAAAATTAAATCATGTACAGGTTTATGCACGTACTGTTATTATAGAAGAAGGTTTTGAGGGGAACTGTCAGATATTTGCCCGCGATTCCATTATTATTAAGAATAAGGTGAAGCTTAACTACCCTTCGGTATTGGGTATCATCCGGGGTACTGAAAAAGCTGGACAACCTAAAATTACCACTGGTTCAGATTTTAAACTTAACGGTATTCTATTTAGCCATGAGCAAAAAGAAACACCTTTACAAACACTGATCAGCATTGGAAAAAACAGTAAAATAACGGGTGAAATTTATGCTACCGGTCTGGTAAAATTGGAGAGGGGTGTTGTGGTTGCGGGAAAAATTTCCTGTAATCGTTTTCTTTTACAAACACCAACCACACTTTATGAGAATTTTTTAATTGATGTAACTTTTAACCGTAAAGCCAGGAGCAAATACTACCTGAGTTCTGATTTATTTGAGGGAAAAAAAGGAGAAAAAAAACTTTTGCAATGGCTAAATTAATAAGCACGTATAAAAGAAAAAAGCAGCTGCCGGTTCTTGGACATTTTTTTAAAAAAAGTGTTGAGGGTTCCACACTGATTGAAGTTTTAATTGCACTGGTTATCATTGTTGTTGTTTTTGCCATGAGTCTTACTATTTTTAACAATGTGATGTATAGCGGGCGGTCATTAAGTAAAATACAAGTGCAGCAACAGCTGGATGTATTGGCTAAACAAGTGCAGCAAAATGGTGAGATTGAGCAAGAAACGTTACTAATCGATAGTATACTATATTCGTTTAAAACAATGCAATCGGATGTTGGTACAGAACTCAACCATCTGGAAATTAATGCGAGCCGGAATGGACAGGAACTCGGTAAAATAAGGGTCTTATATAAAAATAAAATTGCCGGTGAATAAAGTTTCAGCATATACCATAATGGAGGTGACGGTAGCCATGCTGCTGTCGGCTATTTGTATCTCCATCTGCTATACAGCATACGGTATTATACAAAAGTACTATCTCAATTTTAGCATGAAGAATGAAGAATCAGCAAAAGTTTCAGGCCTTAAGCAAGTGCTGGAAAGAGATTTTATAAAAGCAGCGTACATTGTTAAAACCGCAGATGGTATAAATTTGCAGCGGGATGATACAGAGATTGATTATGTTTTTTCAGGTCAGGCCGTTCTGAGAAAAGTAAAAGATTTACATACAGACACTTTTAAGGTCGCTAACGAAGGAGTAACATGGTCGTTTGAAAAACACGAAGCAAACCTTGCAGATACGGTAGATCAATTACAATTCACACTTTTATTAAAATTAGGACTTAAAGTACCTCTACAGGTTAATAAACAATACAGTTCTGCTGATTTATTTAAATAAGCCATGGCATCCATTGATATTTCGGAGTATAAACCAAAACCTAAAAAAGCAACAGCAACTTCAAACAGCAATGTATTGGATTTTCTGAATAAGGATATTTCTTTTGGTAACGGACAGCTTCCAGATAAAAAGAAAGAAGCCTTTTATAACGAACTGGGCACTTTAACCCGTTCGGGTATTGATATTAAAACGGCCTTGGAATTGACCAGTAGTTCTTATACCCATGCAAAGGATACCATACTTTTTAAAGCCATTCAGCAAGATGTGGTGGCAGGTAAATCTTTATCGGAAAGCTTACAACATCAGGGGAAGTTTAGTAGTTATGAATATCACAGCATACGGATCGGTGAAGAAACCGGACGGCTGGGTGAGGTGTTAAATGAACTGGCAAAATATTTTAAAAGCAAGATTCAGCAGCGACGTAAAATAATCGGCGCCATCACATATCCTTTGTTGGTGCTTAGTACCTCTTTTGCAGCCATCTTTTTCATGATTAAATTTGTTGTGCCTATGTTTGCCGATGTTTTTAAGCGATTTGGGGGGAAGCTGCCTTATATAACTTCTTTAATCGTAAGTTTTTCCGATTGGTTTGACCGCTATATTTACCTGTTTTTATTTATTATTCTTTCTGTAATCGTTTTTTATCTGCTAAGCCGGAAACAAGCCTGGTATAAACGTATATCTGCCCTTACAGTTTTAAAAATCCCTGTGGTGGGCGAAATCGTTAAAAAGATTTACCTTGCCCGTTTTGCCAATACCATGCGTTTGCTTACCGGTACAAATACGCCATTGTTACAAGCTTTGGGTATGGTAAAGCAGATGATCGAATTTTATCCAATTGCCGAATCTTTAACACTCGCCGAAAAGGATATTTTACATGGAAGTAGTTTGTCTGATACGTTAAGCAAGCATGATTTTTACCCGGTTAAATTTATCCAGATGATTAAAATTGCCGAAGAAGTGAACAAACTGGAATACTTTTTTGGTCAGTTATCCGAGCAATATACAGAAGAAGTTGAGTACAAAACCAATGCCATTAGCGGATTATTAGAACCCCTGATTATTATTTTTCTGGGGCTTGCTGTAGGCGTTATTTTAATAGCAATGTACCTGCCGATGTTCCAGATGAGTAACAGTTTTTAAACGGTTTTAATACGGTGGATGGGTGTATCTGGTTATTGAGGTTGAATTTTTATTAAAGTTTGTTTATTAGCAACTTAAATTTTAAATTGAATAAAGTCAACCAAATAAATTTACTTCTTAATTAATGCTCATGAAATCGCTCTCTCTGGCAGTCGTCCTGCTAGCACTCTTATCATGGAATGGTTTTTCACAGGGACCGGACCGTAAGATTTTTGATGTTAAAACGATGCTACCCACTTCTCCTGATGCTGCTTTACTGGCGCGTTTTGGAGACATCCCGGTTGGATATTATACAGGTACCGCTGATATATCAATTCCACTTTATACCATAAAAGATGCAGGTATTGAAATCCCTATTGTACTCAGATACCACAGTTCGGGTATTAAAGTACAGGATGAAGCAGGTTGGGTAGGACTGGGTTGGAGCCTGGAACCAGCTGGCTCCATTATACAAAATATACAGGGGAGGGAAGATGATCTTGATAAAATTGCAGACCATCCAACAGATGGATATACTTTTTTAAAAGAAAATATGCCTCTTTATACTTATGGGGGAAAATATACAGATCAGCTTCAAACAGCGTTGAGCAATGTATTGGTTCATGACGATGGACAGCCAGATATTTATTATTTTGATTTCCCTGGCTTTTCTGGTAAATTTTATATTAACCCCGAAACCAAAGAAATTGTACAGATAAATAAAAAAGCGGCGTTAACTTTTTCAAAAAATGCTCTTGGCTGGAGTATTACAACACTTGAAGGCAATAAATTTATATTTCATGTATTAGAAACCGCTAAGGGAGTTGCACCAGCCGACGTAATTGGCCGGACCTGGAAACTTTCAAAAATTCAGTTGTACAGCGGAAGGGAAATAAATTTCGAATACTCTGATGGAATATACTATTCGGATACACATACTCAAACCTGGCGTGATGACTTTCCTCTTCAATTCGGCACAGGAGGCTTTTCGAAATATGTAAACAGTACCCAGCAAAATGTTAAGTATTTGAAAAGTATAACATCCCAGAACCTGAAAGTAGAATTTTTACTTGAAGATCGTGACGATTTGATCGGTAAAAATGATATGGATAATATACCCGATAATGGTGTTTTAAGTACCAAGCGTTTAAAAACAATTGTATTTAAAGAATTAAGTACCAATACGCCTGTAAAATCCTTTGATTTTGGATATGGTTATTTTGGATACAACCAGATAGGTGGAAATTTTATCAGTTTATCTAATCCTGCCGAACTGGATAAAGTTGGTAAGCGTTTAAAGCTCAGTACACTGGTGGAAAATGGATACGATTCAACCGGCCAGCTTACACCTGGAAAGCC
>JASLGV010000234.1 GCA_030149995.1 Pedobacter sp. | reverse complement strand
GGAGAGATAAAATTCAGCAGCAAGCAGGATAAGGAAGATTTGCTCAGCTATCAGGCACTCGAGCAAAAGGGGCTTGTTGCCTTAGCGCTCGAAAAGTCCAATAAAAAGTTCCTTTCTAAAGACAGCAGCTTTGTATACCAGGTTACGTTAACAGAAAAGGCAGCACCATTTGTCTTAAAACAGGGTGATGATAAGGCAACTGTTAAAGTACTTGAATATTTGCTGGCGGATGAAAAACCGGTTAATTTCGAACAGGTAAATTCAAATACTGCCAAGGTAACGGTATCTTTAAAAAAGGTGGATACAGATTTTGCTCCTTTCGATAAAAATGCAAATAAGAACAGCAGTTTTATTACCAAAACCTATAAGCTGAAGCTGAGTAAAGACGAAGGCTGGAAAGTAGCGAAGTAAGCATATTTAAAATAATAGCCTGATTTGCCCCTATAATGCGGAATTATAGGGGCCGTTTTGTTTAAAGGGGTACCGAACTTTCTGTTTTAAATAGTTGTTTCTATCTGTAAAGAAAGCGGTTTTTAAGCCCGGAAACAGGCAATTGGTAAAGGCTTCACAACCATGTGTTTTTTACATTTTTTACTACATAAAAGACTTTCGTTTTTCCTACCTTTGCGCAAATTATTATTCATAAATCATGAGCTTAAATATCCACTACAAGGAAGATTTTCAGAATCGTCATATTGCGCCCAATCAGGATGATACAACTGAAATGTTGAAAACGATTGGTGTCAATTCTATTGACGAACTGATTGAACAAACTGTTCCGCAGCGTATCAGACTTAAACAGTCTTTGAATCTGCCGGCAGCGAAATCTGAAACTGAATATCTTGGAGCCCTAAAGCAAACCTCTTTACTGAATAAAGTTTTTAAAAGCTTTATTGGTCAGGGGTATTATGATACCATTACACCTGGTGTTATTTTACGTAATGTATTTGAAAATCCGGGATGGTATACCCAATATACTCCTTATCAGGCAGAAATTGCACAAGGACGTTTACAGGCCTTGTTAAATTTCCAGACCATGGTTATCGACCTGACGGGAATGGAAATTGCCAATGCATCTTTACTGGATGAAGGTACAGCAGCGGCCGAAGCCATGTTTATGCAATACAGCCTGCGTAAAAATCAACAAGCTAAAAAATTCTTCGTTTCTGAGCTTGTTTTTGCGCAAACAATCGATATTTTAAAAACAAGAGCCAATCCTTACGGCATTGAACTGGTTATTGGCGATCATAAAACTTTCGAACCAACAGAAGACTTCTTTGGTGCCATTATTCAATACCCGGCAGGTAACGGAGAAGTTTTTGATTATAAAGCTTTTGCTTCAACCTTACACAATCAAAATATTAAATTAACGGTTGCGGCCGATATTTTAAGTCTTACCTTGTTAACGCCTCCGGGCGAGTGGGGTGCAGACGTAGTAGTAGGTACAACGCAACGTTTGGGTATTCCAATGGGTTTCGGCGGACCGCATGCTGCATTTTTTGCAACAAAAGAGGAATACAAACGCTCGATCCCGGGTCGTATTATTGGTGTAACCATTGATAGCCATGGCGATTACGCTTTACGTATGGCGCTGCAAACCCGCGAACAGCACATCCGCAGAGATAAAGCCACTTCAAATATTTGTACCGCACAGGCATTACTTGCTATTATGGCGGGTTTCTATGCCGCTTATCATGGTCCTAAAGGATTAAAAGCCATTGCCGAGCGTACGCATGGTTTAGCCATCAGTCTGGCAAAGACATTAAACGGACTGGGTTTTGAACAATTAAACTCAAGCTACTTTGATACGATTCGTTTTGACCTGGGTAACCTGGTAGATGCGGTACACGCTACTTGCCTGGATCACGAGATAAACCTGAATTATAAGGGTTCTGTTGTAACCATTTCATTCGACGAAACCAGCACCTTTGAAGATGTTAAGTTACTGGCAAAACTTTTTGCAAAAATTAAAGCCGTAGCTTCAGATCAGGTAGAGGTTGTAGAAAATGTAGAAACGGTTATTCCGGCAGAATTACAACGCAGTTCTTCATACCTGAGCCATCCGGTATTCAATTCGTACCATTCGGAGCACGAAATGCTGCGCTACATCAAGTCGCTGGAAGCAAAAGATTTATCCCTTTGCCATTCCATGATTGCACTTGGAAGCTGTACCATGAAGCTGAATGCAACAACAGAAATGATCCCGGTTACCTGGTCGCATTTTGGCCGTATACATCCGTTTGCACCAGCAGATCAGGTGTTGGGATACTACTCTGTATTTACAGAATTAAATGCCTGGTTAAGCGAAATTACAGGCTTTGCTTCCATGAGCTTCCAGCCAAATGCAGGTGCACAAGGCGAATATGCGGGTTTAATGGTTATTCGCGCTTACCATCAGGATCGCGGCGATTTTCACCGCAATGTGGCTTTAATTCCGGCTTCTGCACACGGTACCAACCCGGCTTCAGCAGCCATGGCTGATATGAAAATTGTTGTGGTTAAATCGTTGGAAAACGGTAACATCGATGTAGAGGATTTAAAAGCCAAAGCAGAATTACATAAAGATAATTTATCTTGTTTGATGGTAACATACCCTTCAACACATGGTGTTTTTGAAGAAAGTATTGTTGAAATCTGCGAGATTATTCATGCCAACGGTGGCCAGGTTTATATGGATGGTGCCAACATGAACGCACAGGTTGGTTTAACAAGCCCGGCCAATATCGGTGCCGATGTTTGTCACTTAAACCTGCACAAAACATTCTGTATTCCACATGGTGGCGGCGGTCCGGGTATGGGTCCGATTGGTGTAGCCAAACACCTGGTACCTTATCTTCCAGGTCATGCGGTGGTAGACATCAACAACGAAAAATCTATTTCGGCTGTATCTTCAGCTCCCTGGGGGTCGGCATCTATCCTGATTATTTCGCATGCTTATATTGCCATGATGGGCGCAGAAGGTTTAACCAATGCAACAAAATATGCTATTTTAAATGCGAACTATATGAAAGCGCGTTTAGAAAATCATTACCCGGTATTGTACTCAGGTGCCCAGGGACGTTGTGCTCACGAAATGATCCTGGATTGCCGTGCTTTTAAAGCATTTGGAATTGAAGTAACGGATATTGCTAAACGTTTAATGGATTATGGTTTCCACGCACCAACGGTTTCATTCCCGGTTGCCGGAACTTTAATGGTTGAACCTACAGAATCGGAACCAAAACACGAACTGGATCGCTTCTGTAATGCGTTAATTTCAATTAAAAATGAAATTAACGAAGTAGAAAACGGTACGCTGGATAAAACAGACAACCCGCTTAAAAATGCACCGCACACTGTTGCAACCATTACAGGAAATGAATGGACACATGGTTACAGCCGTCAAACTGCTGCATTCCCGCTTCCATACGTAGCCGAAAGAAAATTCTGGCCTTCTGTAGGACGTGTAAATGACAGCCATGGCGACCGTTCTTTAATCTGCGCTTGTCCGCCGGTTGAAAGTTATTTAGAAGAGATTGTACCTTAATCCATATTCCAGGTACAAGCAGGTATAAAAGGAATTAAATTCCGGTTGTATTCAACTGCAGGTTTTGTGAGAAATTATCACAGAACCTGCAGTTTTTTTATGTAAGAAACCTGTTCTATACAGGCACAGACTGTTATAAATAAAAAAAAGAACAGATTAAGCCCTGATTAAATTTTCAAGTCTATTCTTAAATAAAAGAATTCTAATTAATTTTAAAATCTTATCATAGGTCAATAAGTCCGATGAAGAGATTCTATACTTTTACCAAAAATTAAAAACCAAAAATGAAATTAAAAATCAGTTCAATTTTTTTATTAGTAGGCTTTGTAGCATTGTCGGCTTTTAAAAACCCTGCAAATAAAGCAGATGTTTATAATGTTGATGTAACTAAATCAACAATTACCTGGATCGGTAAAAAAGTAACAGGATCTCATAACGGTACAATCGCCCTGAAATCCGGAACTTTAAATGTAAGCGGTAAAAACTTAACTGGCGGTGGCTTCGTAATCGATATGAACTCAATTAAAGATGCAGATGGAAGCGCTAACTTAGAAGGTCACTTAAAAGCAGACGATTTTTTCGGTGTAGCTAAATTCCCTACTTCTGAGCTGACCATTACAAAAGTTACAGGATCAGGTGCTAAAGTAACTGTTAATGGAAACTTAACCATTAAAGGCATTACTAAACCAATCTCTTTCCCTGCAACTTTAGCGTTAAACGCTGATGGTACTTTAACCGCTACTGCAGAGAAAATCGTTGTAGACAGAACTAAATATGATATTAAATATGGTTCTAAATCATTCTTCGCAAGCATTGGCGATAAAGCAATCAACGATGAGTTTGAACTTTCAGTAAAATTAGTTGCTAAAAAATAAGGTTTAAACATC
>JASLGV010000190.1 GCA_030149995.1 Pedobacter sp. | reverse complement strand
AAATAAAACAGAAAGAGGTGCTAACCTCTGGCGACAACTATGTGCTGTTTGAGCTTTCTTACATCAACCGTCCACAGAATTTAACGGACTTTATTAAACTGATGCAGGATGCCGGTTATGCGCCCGTATTGGCACATCCCGAGAGATATCCTTATTATTACGGATCGCCAGAAAATTATCATCAGATAAGGGAAACGGGTTGTTTGCTGCAATTAAATGCCATTGCCTTAACCGGTTACTATGGAACAGGAGCTAAACAGGCTGCTACAGCACTTGCAGATAACCACCTGATTGATTTTATCGGCAGCGATATGCATCACTTAAAACATGCTGCTGCCCTGGAAGATAGCCTGAGTACCGAAATCATCCAGCAGCTTTTAAGTCAGCATCAGCTTAAAAACACCCTTTTGTAAGGTTGTATTTCTTATTCATAGCGTAAGGCTTCTACCGGATCCAGTCTGGAAGCTTTCTTGGCAGGGTAATATCCCGAACCAATTCCAACCAATACACATAAAGCAAATCCACCAATAATAAAGAGCCATGGAATAATGAAAGCGCCACCCATGGCAAGCGATATAACGTTTCCAATCAGGATGCCCAGGAAAATACCGAGTGCTCCTCCCATTAAACAGATCACAACCGCTTCAATTAAGAACTGACGACGTATTACAGCGGGATTGGCACCAATGGCTTTACGAATACCAATTTCTCTGGTACGTTCTGTAACAGAAACCAGCATGATGTTCATCAGGCCAATAGAAGCGCCTATAAGTGTTATGATACCGATGGCTACACCACCTATTGCTACAAATGCCAGGTTTTCGAAAAGTGTTTGTGCAATGGCGTCGCTTTTGGTTATTTCGAAATTATTGGGTTCATTTACCTTTACTTTACGGATGTTTCTGAAAAGAGCGGTCGACTCGCCAATTACGTTGTCCATTAAATCGTTGCCCGGAACCATTACCGTGATGGTATAGGATGGATTGGCATTCGCATTGATTTGTTTGGCCTTGGGTAGGGGCACATAAACGGCACGGTCTCCGCTAAAGCCCATACTGGATCCTTTTTTCACCAGAACACCAATTATTTTAAAACGGTTGTTACCTACGTTGATGAGCTTATCCATGGGATTGCCGTTTTTAAAGAGCTTTTCCACAACTTCTCCCCCAACAATACACACATTGCTGCCGAGCTGGATTTCTGAATTACTGAAATTCCGGCCTTCAGATAAATTTAAACCCTGAGAGGCAAGTCCGTTTTCGTCTATTCCCTGTACATTGATGTTTGGATTTGTTTTCAGGCTACCGTATTTTATGGTCGAACCACCACTGGCAAAAACACTCACTGCAACCGTTGCGGGTGTATTCAGGCTTTCTTTAAAACGAATGGCATCTTCATAACGGATGGATCTGAAAGGTTTGGGTCTTTTACCCTGGCCACCAATCCGGATGCCTGTACCACGGTTACGAATGGTAAAAGAGTTGGCCCCCATACTGCTGAAGGCCTCAGTCATACTTTTTTTAACCGCATCGAGCGTTGTTAAAATACCAACCAAAGCACTTAAACCGATGGCAATAATTAAAGCCGTAAGCATGGTACGTAAGCGATTGCTTTTAATAGCTTGTAAAGCCAGCCTGATATTTTCTCTGTAATTCATGTATGTAAAGTATCGGAAATCCGGTATCGAATCCTGGAAATGGTTTCATCAACCGTCCATGCTTGTTACCTATGCCTTTCTGTAAAAATAAAAAAAGTCCCGATGTTTAGACACCGGGACTGCACAATATGTTACAATATAATTTTTTTTATGCAGAAAAGCTCGTTCCGCAACCGCAGGTGCTGGTTGCATTCGGATTGATAAAGGTAAAGCCACGGGAATTTAAACCATCCTGCCAATCGATCTGCATACCCAGTAAATACATCTGGTGTGCCTTATTCATAAAAACTTTAATGTCATCAATCAGAAATTCCTGGTCGCCGTCTTTCTTTTGATCAAAGCCTAAAATGTAATTCATTCCGGCGCAACCACCGCCCTCAACGCCTACACGTAAGCCATAATCGTCTGCGATTTCCTGCTGATCTCTTAATTTACGAAGTTCTTTAGCTGCGTTATCCGAAAAACTAACCGGTGCAAATGCTGTATCTACTGTAGTGCTCATGTTATTTACAATTTTAACTGTTACAAATATAAATAATAATGCACATTTTTGCTTTTGTCAGATCGTTAATTTACCATAATACAACAATACGCATGAACCTACTTCCCATTGCCATTGATTTTTTAACCCGGATTTGCTCTATTTTTATTCCGCTGCTTGTTCTTTATCTGATTATCAGGAAAGATGTTCTTCGTTTTCTTAAACAACGTACTGAAAATTCGGATAAAGAAACCCGGGTACATCTGTTGCCACTTCGTTTACAGGCGCACGAGCGTTTAATTCTGTTTACCGATAGAATTAACCCGGTAAATATGTTTGTGCGTTTACATCAACAGGGAATTGGAATTGGGCAGTTACAGGCACTTGTTTTGAATGAGGTTCGCTCAGAATACCAGCATAACATTACACAACAATTATATGTAGATGCCACTACCTGGCAGGTTGTTAAAAAGCTGAAGGAAGATACGATTGCCATGGTGAACAATGCGGTGCAGGGATTGCCTTCAGAAGCATCGGGATTTGATCTGAGCAAAGCCATTTTACAACACATGGCTGGTGTTACCGAAAACCCATACGATTTGACTGCTTCTTATATCAAAAAGGATATTCACCGGTTGTTCTAACCGGTGGACGTAATACATCTGCAAACGGAGATCGTTGGCGCTCCTTATCGGTATCAAACGGAGACTGAAAACAGACAGTGTAGTGCAGGTGTTAATAAATCTATACAATCGGAAGAGATGTATGGACAGGCTTTTTAACATGGGCCATTTGATCCGGAAAATGCAAAACAAAAAAATCATTGCAATTAAAGCGGATGGAGATAACAAAGCGGTAGAAGATGCGTTAAATAGGTATTCAAAGCCGTAAACGGGATAGAAAACCTCATGTATATCCATAATCGGGGCGTTTAAACAGGGTGCCACACCTGGCTAAATTGCCAATATGTTAATAAACGCGTTCGGCAAGTATTAAATCAATGTTAATAAATAGTTATCCACATTAAATATTTAAGTTAGGACTGGTACCATCCTGCTTTTTAACGGGTTACAAAATATTTGATTTTTTTGTTTAAAATGTTGATAATTTTCCCAATATTCGAAGTCCCGAAACGACTCTTTCCGTAGGTCTCTCTCGGTATTGAAAACCAATAAATTATAAAAATCGCAATGGAAAAAACTTGTACAGAAGTGTGGAAAAACTGTCTTCAGATTATTAAGGATAATATCCCAGGCCAAAGTTTCAAAACCTGGTTTGAGCCAATAACGGCCCTTAAACTTGAAGGAAAGGTTTTAACCATCCAGGTACCGAGTTTGTTCTTTTACGAATGGCTTGAAGAGCATTATGTAGGCTTACTACGTAAAACAGTGAAAAAACAGCTTGGAGATGACGGGCGCCTTGAGTACAATATTGTTGTTGATAAGTCATCGCAAACAGGCAATCCTTACACAACCAATATGCCCTCTAACGGAAATGGGGCAGAAGCAAAAGTGCAATCAATGCCAATTCCAGTGGCCATAAACAAGGACATAAAAAATCCGTTTATCATTCCTGGATTAAAAAAATTAAACGTAGACCCGCAATTAAATTCAAATTACACATTTGAAAACTACATTGAGGGAGACTGTAACCGTCTGGCGCGTTCTGCAGGTTATGCCGTAGCAGCTAAACCAGGAGGTACCTCATTTAACCCCTTAATGATTTACGGTGGCGTAGGTTTGGGTAAAACCCACCTTGCTCAGGCCATTGGTAATGAAATTAAGCGCAGCATGCCAGATAAACTGGTGATTTATGTAAGCTGTGAAAAATTCTGTCAGCAGTTTGTAGACTCATTGAAAAACAACACCATCAATGATTTCGTAAATTTTTACCAGGCAATGGATGTAATCATTATGGATGATGTGCACAACTTTGCGGGTAAAGAAAAAACACAGGATATTTTCTTCCACATCTTTAATCACCTGCACCAGTCGGGCAAACAGGTTATTTTAACTTCAGATAAGGCACCTAAAGATTTGGCCGGTCTGGAAGAAC
>JASLGV010000175.1 GCA_030149995.1 Pedobacter sp. | reverse complement strand
CTCCTACAAAACTCGCATTAAGCTGATACAGTGTAAATGAGTTGAAAGGAATATCGTAATCTTGCGATGCCTGCTCATTAGATATTTTACTTTTATCTGAACCAATATAATAACCGGCTGTATTGTAATAGTTACTGTAACGATCTATGCGATAGCTGTAATGTGAAAGAGCCGTTCCCAATTCAAAGCGATGCACTTTATTGAATGGGAGAGAGCCAAACAGCTGTACCTGATCTTCAAAAGAACGGATAATATCTGTGCGGTAATTAACGGCATCTACAGTTGTGTTGTTACTGGCTGGTACTTTTTCGGAACCATAAGAACTAAAACCAGATACATATGGAATATGTGACACTGCTGCACCCCAGCCAATACGGCCTTTTTGATTGATGTACCCAACCAGACCACCAAAATCATAAATTTCGCCGTTTACAGATAAATTGGCAACAATCTGGTTGGTGCCAAGAATATCGCTGAACATCCCAACAACGCCCCCCTGTACGCCTGTACCAAAACGGCTTGTAGAGACACCTACACCACTATTTGCCAGGTAGTCCAGTTTAAACTTTGGACGGTAAGGCACTGTGCGCATCGAATCGGCAACAATTTTTTCGAACCGCTCAAAGTTACCCAGGTTGGAGTTGATGATGTTTACACCCATATTTTCCATCGGCGGCAAAATCGCCGCATCAAAATTCTCCTCCTGATTACCAATTCGCTTTGCTTTAAAACTATTTAAACTTGCATTGTAAAGTGTATAACGCTGATAGCGATAGTAACTATAAATAATATCATCTGTTAGAGAAACGGAAATCGCCGGCGAAAATTCGGTAATACCACTAATGCCGGTAAAATAATCTGTCAGCTGATCTACGGTACCTTCTGTAAGATTGTATTTATACAAATTACGGAAACCGTCCCGGTTACTCAGGAAGTAAATATGTTCACTGTTAGCCGAAAACTGCGGGTTTAAGTTATTGGCACCCGGAAATACATTTAAGTTCGTGATGCTTTTGGCAGCAATATCATAAACGGCCAGGTTTATTGGATTAACAGCCTGAATATTCTTCGCATCTACAGCAGCGCGGTCTGAAGAGAAAACAATTTTCTTGCCATCCGGAGAATAACTTGGTGCATAATCAGAATATACATCATCCGTTATTTGGGTAATTTGTTTGGTATCTATATTATAAGAAAAAATATCGCTTTGACCTTCTACCATCCCCGAAAATGCAATGTCCTTTCCATTTGGTGACCAGGTAAGATTGCCAAATTGCTGTACGTGGTTCATACCTGTCTGCAATAGGGTGCGACCATTTGCAACATCGATAATCAGCAACTGGTTGCGTCCTTTACTAAAAATACTGAAGGCAAAATATTTACTATCGGGCGACCATGCACCTGCAGATTCTATAAAGTTAAAATCATCGATGTGTCCGTTCGAAATCTGACTGCTCAGCTTGCGGATAATCCGGCCTGTTTTTGCATCAGCGAGAAAAAGATCAATCCCAAAAAGATCTTTTTCAGACATAAAAGCTAAAAATTTCCCGTTTGGACTAATGGCCGGAGCCACGTTCATGTTACCTGCATTCTTGTTGTCTACAATTTTAGTTCCTATGATTTTAATCTGCGAGCTGTCTGCTTTAAGCATGGGCTTATAATGCGCGTCAATGGCACTTTTCCATAAACCGGAAAGTGTTTTATCATCATAACCAAAAGTATAGCGGATGGCATTTTCATAACCATATTTGGCCGTATTTTTAAAAAGCGGTACAATGGTGGTATCGCCATATTGAGAACCGATATAGGTCCAGAAAGCCTGCCCGTAACGATATGGAAAGTAGCGGTTTGAGTTGGTTAAATCTTTCAGTGAAGGAATATCGCGGTTCAGCATGGCATCGCGCATCCACATAGAAGTAAAAGCATCTCTCTTTCCAATGGATAAATATTCAGCCATACCTTCTACCATCCACAGAGGTGTCTGGCCTACATTTTCAAGGCTAACAGAATCTCTTTCAAGCAGGGTATGGTATTGAAAAGCGTGTACCAACTCGTGGCCTAAAACATGCCGGGTTTGACTGCTCAATTCCATAATTGGCATAATAACCCTGTTTTTTAATGCTTCTGTAACCCCGCCTGTGCCAATACCGATTTCGCCCTGAAGTGCAGTTGTTTGCTGAAAATCCGGATGGTTGTTATACAGAATGATTGGATTTTTCTTTAAAAAGGTATCTCTGAAAACCTCCTGGTGCATTTTATACCAGGTTTCTGCATCCTGCGAAAATTTCTTCAGCATGTTTTCATTTTTCAGATAATAATAAATTTCAAAATGAGGAGTCTGAAGTACCTTAAAGTCGAGTTTTTTATATCTCACTTTGTTTTGTCCAAAAAACTGGGCCTGAACGGAAAAGGAGAGGATTAGCAGCAGCAAAACAGGTAAAAATGGTTTCAAAATTGTAGAAGCTATTTTCATATATGCGTTTTTAAGATACAAAATATAGATATAGGGTGAATAGGTTGCGGTTTCCCGCAATAAAAGTAACAATACTTTAAAAAAGTGCTAAAAATTTAACACTTTTTAAAGTAGCTTTAATTGTTTTTATTTTTTTCGCGCTCTTCCTGTCTTTTTTTCTTACGCAATTCGCGTTCTTCTTTACGGGTTAAGGGAGCGGTGGCTTCGGGTGTATTCTGAACAGGCGCAGCTGTACTTTTTTCTTCTTTTTTCACTTCTGTTTCGCGTGGCACAACTACCGGTGGAACTTCTTCTTCCACAACGGGTGCTGCTACCTCAACAGAATCTGTCGACAGGCTGTCTGTGCTGGTTGTATCGGCCACAATGCGCGGGCTCGGACAATTGATGCTCCTGGTAATTGGAACAGTTGCTTTCGGAAATGGTCCATAAGTATATCCTGAATTTGGATCCAGGTACACTTTTTCCATAAATTTTGCAAAAATAGGAAGGGCAGTACGCGAACCTTCTCCTTGCTCACCATTTTTAAAATGTGCAGTACGCTCATCACATCCAACCCATACACCGGTTACAAGATCTTTGGTTATCCCCATATACCAGGCATCTACATAATCAGAAGAGGTACCTGTTTTACCGCCAATCTGGTTGTTCTTTTTAAACAGGTTAGGCCATTCCCATAAAGCTTGCGAGGTACCACCGGGTTCTTCCATACCACCTCTAAACATATACAGCATGAGCCAGGCAATTTCTTCAGAAAGGACTCTTTTTGTTTTGGGTTTAAAGTTTTCAATTACATTGTTATCCTGATCGGTAATTTTCTCTACTAGGATTGCATCTGTTTTAACACCATTATTTAAGAATGTACTGTAAGCTTTTACCATTTCGTATACGCTTACATCATTTGGGCCTAAACTAACCGAAGGAACAGACTCCAGGTGACTGTCTATACCGCATTCGTGTGCCCATTTAACAACGTTATCCCAACCAACCGCTTCTGTTACCTGGGCAGTTATGGTGTTAACAGACTTAGCCATGGCCCAACGTAAACTCATTTCACGGTAGCTTACACTCCAATCGGCATTTTTAGGCTCCCAATATTTTGTTTGTCCTTTATCCTGGTATGAAATTTTTACCGGTTTATCGGTAAATTTATCGCAAGGGCTCATGCCTTTTTCGAGGGCAGCGAGGTAGGCAAAAGGTTTAAATGTTGAACCTGCCTGACGCTTGGCCTGATTTACGTGATCGTATTTGAAAAAGCGATGGTCTATACCTCCAACCCAAACCTTAATTTTTCCGGTGGTTGGTTCCATGGTCATCATTCCGGTATTCAGGATTTTACCGTAATACCGGATAGAGTCCATCGTTGAAAACAATGTATCGCGATCGCCTTTATAGGTAAAAATGCGCATCTTTTTCTTGCGGTTGAAGTAGGCGGTTACAGAATC
>JASLGV010000165.1 GCA_030149995.1 Pedobacter sp. | reverse complement strand
ATATGCGGGCTTATTCTCCTAACCAGCCTGATCGGCTTTTACTACAAACCTTTTTATCATGCTCTGGTCTTTCATCCGTACGAAGTGTTTAAGGGCAAACGCATACACACCCTGCTCAGTTCAGCCCTGGTTCATTCCAGCTGGTGGCACCTTTTGTTTAATATTTATTTGTTTTACCGGGTAATTCGTGATATAGAATACATTATTTTAGAAGATACCTATTCTGTTGCCTGGATAAAAATAATCTGTCTTCTGCTGGTCCTCTCAGGGATTGTACTCTCCAATTTACTGCTCGGCTGGAAACAAAAAGACAATGTTGCTTTTAGTATTGTTGGTTTTTCAGGCGCTGTTTTTTGTACCATGGGCTTTTCCATTCTATATTTCCCCTTAGATCATCCTGAAAAACCTTATAAACTACTCCCTCTTTTCTATGCATACGATTTTGCCTTTTTGTTAACAATTGTTCTGCTGTTGCTGATGATTGTTTTTAAAAAATCAAAAACCAATCACAAAGTGCATGTTCTGGGCCTTGTAATTGGTTTTCTGATCGCAATCATGCTGCGCCCTGTGCTGGTAACAGAGCTTCTGAGCAATTTAAAACAGCGGCTTATTTAAACCAGCTGGCAACGGTACCTGCGGCACCCACAATGGCACCACCAATGGCATCTACCACAGACCCGAAAGTACTCCTTTCCTTGTCTTTGCCGCCATTAATTCCGATCATCTCTGCATTTGATAAATTTTCCATGTTTTTAAGGTTTAGAACCCGGACATCCGGGCACCAACAAAACTCTAAACACACTGAAAATCAGACAACAACCACAAGTTGTATTGCACAACTTGGAGTTGTTGTTTTTCTTATTTATTTTGCAGCTATTATTTTTTCAAGCCGTATGAATAGGATTGCAGAGAACATCAGGAACATCAGAGAAGCAAAAAAGATTTCGCAATATGCTATTGCCTACGCCATGGAAATTTCACAGGCGGCTTATTCTAAAATTGAACGGGGTGAAACAGAAATTAAGGCAACCCATCTGTACCTGATTGCCGGTGCTTTAAAAATATCTGTATACGATTTATTACCCCCAACACTTGCGGGCAGTACATTTGATGGTGCCGATTACCTGATTAAACCATTTATTACCAGGCTAAAACAGGTATGGTTTACCTTTCTGGCACAAAAAAGACTTAAAAAAATTTCCAAAACAGAACCTGCTGCTTAGTCGAATTTCTTTGTTGCGTAACCTCGTTACGGATCATTAGAAACGATGCCTTAAGTCCGTTTTAAGATCCCCATTCAAAACACACCCTATTTTAAGAGATCAAAAAGAGTATTTTTCTCCTGGTTAGCCATTCGATAACCTGTTTGAAACATCCCCCTTATCATCGAAAAAATATAAATCTACCACCTCGATAAATAGTAAAAATTAAATCTAATTGCTTATTTTTGCGGCTTTTATAAACATTCGTATGATTAAGAGACAGCAAATTAAAGATTTATTAAAATCGACCGAATTCAACACAGAAGTTACCGTTATGGGCTGGGTAAAAACCTTCCGTAATAATCAGTTTATTGCCTTAAACGATGGTTCGTGTATGGCCAATATCCAAGTGGTGGTTGATTTTAATAATACACCCGAGGAGCTGTTAAAAAGAATAACCACCGGTGCCGCCATCGCTGCTACCGGACAGCTGGTAGAGTCGCTGGGAAAAGGACAAACAGTCGAAATTAAAGCCAAGAACGTTGAGATCCTGGGCGATAGCGATCCTGAAAAGTTTCCTTTGCAACCTAAAAAACACAGCCTGGAGTTTTTACGCGAAATTGCACATTTACGCTTCCGTACCAATGTATTTAATGCCGTATTTAAAGTACGCCATGCACTGGCTTTCGCCATTCACCAGTTTTACAATTCGCGTGGTTTTGTTTACATGCACACCCCTGTAATTACCGCAAGTGATGCAGAAGGTGCCGGCGAAATGTTTAAAGTTACCACCCTTGATTTCGACAATACACCTCGTACAGAAGACGGTAAAGTAGACTATAAAGAAGATTTCTTTGGCCGCTCAACCAACTTAACCGTATCCGGACAACTAGAAGGCGAGCTGGCAGCCATGGCCTTTGGACAGATTTATACATTTGGTCCTACTTTCAGAGCCGAAAATTCAAATACAACCCGCCACCTGGCTGAATTTTGGATGATAGAACCTGAAGTGGCCTTTGCAGACCTGGAAGATAACATGCAGCTTGCCGAAGACATGATGAAATATGTGATCCGGTATGCCTTAGACAACTGCAAAGATGAAATTGAATTCCTGAACAACCGTCTGGCCGAAGAGGATAAACAAAAACCTCAGAACGAGCGCAGCGAATTCAGTTTATTGGAAAAACTCGATTTTTGCCTGGCCAACGATTTTGAACGTTTAACTTATACAGAAGCCATCCGTATTTTAAAATCGTCTAAACCAAACCAGAAAAAACAGTTTAAATATTTAATAGACGAATGGGGCGCTGATCTACAAAGCGAACACGAGCGTTACCTGGTTGAAAAGCATTTTAAAAAACCGGTAATTTTAACAGACTACCCGGCTGATATTAAATCTTTTTACATGCGCCAGAACGAGCCGGATGCCGAAGGTAGAAAAACCGTTGCAGCCATGGATATCTTGTTCCCTGGCATTGGCGAAATGATTGGCGGATCGCAACGCGAAGAACGCCTCGACCATTTAACCAGACGCATGGCAGAATTAAACATTCCGCAGGAAGAACTGTGGTGGTATTTAGATACACGCCGTTTCGGTTCCGCTCCGCATTCGGGTTTTGGATTGGGTTTTGAAAGACTGGTTCTTTTTGTAACCGGGATGACCAATATCCGCGATGTAATAGCATTCCCACGTTTCCCTAAAAACGCTGAGTTTTAACAGGAACAACCGGGAGATAGAAAGCCGTTTGATGTTTGCATCAAGCGGCTTTTTTATTTTCATCATACCGGCCGTGAGATGGCATGTGATGTGCATATAACGTAGGTGAATGCCATCCGGCACTTATCAATTCATGGTAAAAGCATTTCCATGTGGTGGCAGATCTTACCAGCTAACTCTCCCCTCAATCTGACTACACACCGGATAAAATAAAAAAAGGCCCGGTTCTTACAAAGATACCGGGCCTCAACGTATTAGGTAAAGTAACGGGCTAATTGCCCTTTTCTGTTAGTTCGTCGTTATAAGGATTTGCATGCGAATAATCTACAGCAGATACCTTGTAATCTGTTGGTGCAAAGCTTGAGGAACTACTCAAAGCCATACCCAGTTCAAAACGTACCGGATACGGAGTTTGAAGCAAGCTTCCGGCAGGTATATACGGAAACGTTTCCAGATAAGACTGCATTACATTCGGACTTACCCGTCTGTTGATATATGCACGGCTCAGCTGCCCTGGTTCCCTCAATCCTGCTGCTCCTAAAAGCTCTACAGCACTGGCAACAGTTAAGTTGTGAAAATTCTTAACCCTTACCTTTTTATCCTCAACCACCAATCCTTTCATTAAACTCGGATCTTGTGTGGCAACGCCTGTTGGACAGGTATTGCTGTTGCACTCAAGCGCCTGTATGCAACCGAGAGCAAACATCATGCCACGGGCTGCGTTACACATGTCTGCACCCAGCGCAATATTTTTCACCAAATCAAAGCCGGTTGCCACTTTACCCGAAGCAATGATTTTAATGTGTTTCTTAAGATCAAAACCCGTTAAAACATCATAAACAAAGGCTACAGCATCCCTTAAAGGCATCCCAACGGAGTTCGAAAACTCCTGTGGTGCAGCACCGGTTCCACCTTCACCACCATCAACAGTAATAAAATCAGGGTAAATACCTGTTTCAACCATGGCCTTACAAATGGCATAAAACTCACTTCTTCTACCGATACAAAGCTTAAAACCAACCGGTTTTCCGCCCGATAAATCACGTAATTTCTCTACAAATTCGAGCAAACCTTTAGGCGTCGAGAATGCCGAATGCGCCGGAGGTGAAAGTACATCTTTACCTTCAGGTACCAGACGGATACGCGCCACCTCTGGTGTAACCTTTGAGGCTGGTAACATACCTCCATGCCCGGGCTTAGCACCTTGAGAAAGCTTGATCTCAACCATTTTTACCTGCTCAAGTTTGGCCCTTTCGGCAAAAGCATCGTAATTAAACCGTCCGTCGTCATAACGGCAGCCAAAATATCCTGTTCCGATTTGCCAGATAAGATCTCCTCCCGGCAAACTGTGGTAATCGCTTATGCCCCCTTCGCCGGTATTGTGTGCAAAATTACCCAGTTTGGCACCACCATTTAAGGCCAGAATAGCATTCTGACTTAAAGAACCGAAACTCATGGCCGAAATATTATAAATACTGGCAGAATAAGGTTTTTTACAGGCTGGCCCGCCAACAAGCACCCGCGGATCCAGGTTTAGTTCGTGATGCCCAATGGCCGCAATGCTATGGCTCAGCCATTCGTAACCATTATCATATACATTTAACTGAGTTCCAAAAGGAATGGTATCATTGTCTCTTTTGGCCCTCTGGTAAATAAGCGACCGGTTTAAGCGGTTATAAGGGGTACCATTGGTATCACTCTCTACAAAATACTGGTATACCTTAGGCCTTAAGTCTTCCATAAAATAACGTAAACGGCCTACAACCGGATAATTACGTACAATACTGTGCTTTGGCTGAATCAAATCATATATGCCCAAAACAACAACCGGACCCGTAAAAATCACAATCCACCAGAGCGGCGGATACGTAACCACCAGAAATACGGTCATGGTAACTAAGAATGCCGCAATGGCAATAAAAGCTTTTCTCATAAAGGTTAAATTAGCAAATGTTTTAACATGCAAAGATTATGAATATAAAACAACTGACATCATAATTTTGTTATTTTTACAAATGTTAATTAAAATATACCCCGAAAATCCCAACGAAAAAGCCATTAATCAAGTGGTTGAGGTACTTAAAAAAGGTGGCCTCATCATTTACCCGACCGATACGGTTTATGGCCTGGGCTGCGACATAACCAACCACCGTGCCATTGAAAAGATTTGCCAGATCAGAGGTATTAAACCCGACAAAGCGAACTTTTCCTTTATCTGTTACGACCTGGGCAATATTGCCGATTATATAAAACCTATTGACAATACCACTTTCCGGGTTTTGAAGAAAGCACTGCCGGGGCCCTTTACTTTTATTTTTAATGCCAACAGTAATGTTCCTAAATTACTGAGCTCGAAGAAAAAAACGGTTGGTATCCGGGTGCCCGATAACGACATTGCCCGAGCCATTGTACAAGCCCTGGGTAATCCGATTCTTTCGACCTCCATCAAAGACGACGATGAATTACTCGAATATTCAACAGATCCGGAGCTGATTCACGAAAAATACGAAAACCTGGTCGATCTGGTAATAGACGGCGGTTTTGGAGGAAACGAAGCTTCTACAGTGGTAGATTGCACCACCGGCGAATTTGAAATTATTCGCGAAGGCCGTGGAAACATAGAAGATTTTCTGTAAATGACTGGAGAAAGCTTCGCAACGAAAAGACATGAAAAAAAATTGTAACAGATTAACACTATTTTTCCACAAAGTAACAAGTTAACGACAAGTTAACATGGAAAATAGATTTTTGTATATCATTGTTAACTAACAACGTTATATGAAAAAAAATCTACTATTAATTTTAGTCCTTTTTTGTATTGCGAAGTTTTCCCTGGCGCAGGTAACCCTTACCTCCTCGCCTTATGTTGAAAACTTTAATACAGTAGGAAGTGGACTCCCCAACGGTTTTTCCGTCAAGACCGGAGCAACCAACAAAGCGCTCGGCACCGATGGTACCTTAATCGTAGCACCTGCAGAATGGAAACTAACCGGTGCTGGCTTTAAAAATTTTGCTGCAGCCACCACGCCACAAGGATCTACTGCTACCATTCAGGCAGCATCAACAGACCGTGCACTTGGGGTAAGGCAAACATCTGCTACGGGTTACGATCCTGGTACCGCCTTTGCTTTTAAGATAAGTAATACAACAGGTAAAACAGCATTCAGGCTGGATTTCGATCTTCAATCACTTGATGAAACCTCACAAAGAGTAACTACCTGGCTGGTAGATTACGGTTTTGGCGAAACCCCTGCCACGTTTACACCAGCTACGGCAACAGGCACCTTAACCACCGGAGGCAATTCGTTTTCCAATAATGCCATTTCAGTAGACTTTGGAAGTGCATTGGATAACAATGCAGGCCCTGTATGGATCCGCATCGTTGCCCTGGCCGGATCTATGGGATCCAACAATCGCCCAACAACCGCCATTGATAATTTCAGTTTATCTTTTACCGGCGGTGTAGTTGGTCCTTCTTTGTCGGTTAATCCCAATGCCCTCGATTTTGGAACCCAGCTTAACAACACAAATTCGGCCGAAAAAACATTTACACTAAATTCTTCCAACCTTAACGGAACTAATGTAACCTTAAATGCTACAGGCCCGTATACCCTGTCAAAAACAACGGGTTCGGGATTTGGCACTTCATTAACCTACAGCAATGCCGAGCTTTCTTCGGGAAGTAACACGGTTTATGTAAAATTTAACCCAACAGCAGCAGGTACCTTTAACAACAGCATTACCATAAGCGGAGGCGGTGTAAATGCTCCCCCAGCTGTATCATTGAACGGCATATCACAAGCGCCTGGTTTATTCACCGATTTAAGTAGTCTGGATTTCGGCCAGCAGAATACAGGTACAACTTCAGCTTCAAAAAGTTATACACTAAGTGCGGTTGGCTTAACCGGCAATGTTACCTTAAGCGCCAATGCACCTTACACACTTTCCAAAGACAATACAACATTTAGCAGTCTTTTAACATACACCCCTGCAGAACTTGCTGCAGCCAAAACAGTATATGTTCAATTTACCCCGGCAGCGGCCATACTTTATAGTGGCACCGTTAATATTTCCAGTACAGGTTTAACATCAATCAGCGTAAGTTTAACCGGTACGGGTACCATTCCTGCTCCTACGCCTGCCCCTGTATTAATTTCTCAAATATATGGTGGCGGCGGAACCAATGGAGCCGAGTATAAAAATGATTTTATTGAGCTTTACAACCCGGGTACAACCGCCATAAATTTAACTGGCTGGTCTGTACAATATGCATCTGCAACAGGCACCGCCTGGCAGGTTACCCCTTTAAGCGGTTCTATTGGCCCGAAAGGTTTCTATCTTATTCAGGGAGCAGCAGGTGCAACGGGTACAAAAAATTTACCAACACCGGATGTAATCGGAACCATTAATTTATCAGCCACAGCAGGTAAAGTTTTACTGGCCAATACCATTACAGCACAAACTGGTGCAAAACCTACAGGTAACCAGATTGTAGACCTGGTTGGCTTTGGTGCTACGGCAAACGGTTTTAATGGTACTGCACCAGCACCGGCTACAACCAATACCAACTCCATCGAAAGAAAAGCAACTTCAGGTTCTACAGCAGCCAGTTTAGCTGCCGGCGGTGCCGAAGAATTTGCAGGTAATGCCTACAACAGTGGTAACAACCAGGACGATTTTGTTGTTCAAACGCCTAACCCTCAAAATTCACTAAATGTTGAACCTATCGACAACCGAAATGTATTAATCAGTGAAGTATATGGCGGTGGTGGCAACAGCGGAGCCTTATATAAAAATGATTTTATTGAATTATACAATCCTACAAACACCGTTATAGACCTCAGCGACTGGGCTGTTCAATATGGTTCTGCAACCGGTGCAACCTGGGCAGCAACCAAATTATCGGGTAGCATACAACCAAGAAGTTTCTACCTGGTACAGCAAGCAGCAGGTTCTGGCGGAACAAAGGATTTACCAACACCTGATGCTATTGGCACCTTAAATCTTGCAGCAGCTGCCGGAAAAGTAGCCCTAACCAATAACAGTACGGTATTAACAAGTCTTAATCCTGCAGATCCGGCGATTGTAGACTTTGTTGGTTTTGGTCCAACGGCCAATGCATATAAAGGCAGCGGGCCTGCAACGGCACCTTCTAATACCAATTCTATTGAACGTAAAGCAAGTGCTACCTCAACAACGACCACTATGGGGCCAGGTGGTTCTGAAGAACTGGCCGGTAATGGCTACAACAGTGGCAACAATGCTTCTGATTTTATTACCCGGATCCCCGATCCTCAAAACTCAGGTAGTGTAGAACCGGTAATTCTGAATACACCTGTTTTAAGCATTACGCCTAACAGCATCGGATTTGGTAATTTAATGCTCAACACGGTTTCCACTTCAAAATCGTATGTACTTTCGGGCAGTAACTTAACCAACCCGGCAACGATCCAGGTGGCTGCTCCATTCTCTTTATCTAAAGATAATGCAACCTTCACCAACATATTGAGTTTCAGTCCGGCAGAAATAAGCGCCACCCAAACCATTTATGTTAAGTTCAGCCCGGTAACAAAAGGGAATTTTGCTGCGTCCATTTCACATGCAAGTTTGGGAGCTGTACCGCAAAACCTTGCGTTGAGCGGTAGTGCAACCGATCCAAATCAAACGGTTTTTGATTTCGAAGACTGTAAAGTTGCCGGTAGTCCGTTGCTATCAGATGGTTTCTATCAATATAGCGTTGCCGGCCCGCAAACCTGGGGTTGTGCAACTTCATTTGGTCGCGATGCAAGCGATCCAACCGGAAAGGCAAGTGCCGGAAATGCCTTGCAGATTAACGGTTATTCTGGTGGTAACATCGTAAACGAAGACTGGCTCATATCGCCGGCTTTAAACATCGCCTCTTTCGATAATGCCATTCTTTCTTTCTGGACAAGATCAGCATTTGCTGGTGATAAGCTTCAGCTTAAAATTTCAACCGATTACACAGGCTCCGGCGATCCGAACCTGGCCAACTGGACCAGCATAAACGGTAAGTTTCCTGAGTCAGGTACAGATGTATGGACTAAATCTGATCACATCGATTTAACGGCATATAAAGCAACACCGGTTTATGTTGCATTTGTATACACTTCTACAAGCAGCGCAGCCAGCAGATGGACGGTAGATGATTTTGCCGTAATCAATTCTCCTGTACCGGCTCCTGTCGACATCAGCATCAGTCCTTCGACCCTTAACTTTGGTTTCCAGCCAAAAGGTACAAATTCTGCTACTAAAACATTTGTTTTCTCTGCTGATAACCTGACAAACGATGTAGCCTTAAATGCACCGGCGAGTTTTACCATTGCCAAAACAAATGCAGGACCATTTACCAGTACTTTAACCTATACCAAAGCAGAAATTAACAATACGCCACAAACGGTATATACCCAGTTTACACCGGCAAGTATCAATGCCAACTACGTATCTGATCTGAATATTTCTTCTCCGGGATCTGTCAATAAAACCATTACACTTATAGGCAACAGTTTCGATACCAATTATACCCTGCAAGTGGCAAACTGGAACATTGAATGGTTTGGTAGCCCTGTTCAGGGTCCAACAGACGATCAGTTACAAGCCGCTAACGTAAGAACCATTGTAGACGGCATCAAAGCCGATATCTATGGCTTTGCAGAAGTGGTAGATACCACACTTTTCAGAAGCAAAGTATTACCTACAGGTTATAATGTAATATTCAGTGATTTTGGTTCGTATGCAAACGACAAATCAAGTGCTGATTATGCCCTTACACAGAAACTGGCATTTATGTATCGTACCGATATCATTCGTCCGTTAAACGTGTTTGGTGTATTAAGAGATACCTTCAATCCGGCAGATCCATCAACAAGTGTAGACGGAAGCCCTTATAAAAACTGGTCATCCGGGCGTTTCCCGTATTTAATGGAAGCCCAGGTTAAGATCAACAATAAACTCGATACTGTTTATTTTATTGAAATACACGCCAAAGCCAATACCGGTACAGCTGCCCAGCAAATAGATGCTTATAACAGAAGAAAAGGCGGAAATGAGCAGCTTAAAGCCTGGATCGATGCCAATCTTGCGGGTAAAAAAGTTCTGATTTTAGGCGACTTTAACGATGTGCTTAATCCGGATAAAACCATTGCACCAATGCCTGCCGGAACCGGAACTTCTTATTCAGACTTTACCAACGATACCCAAAATTATTTCCCGGTTACCCTGGCTTTAAGTTTGGCAGGGAAACAATCTACTACCGGATTTAATACGGTTATCGACAACGTCATTATTACCCAGAAACTCAACACCAATTACCTTCCCGGCTCGGCTGAAGTATTGGATGCCTTGAAAAACCTGGTAACAAATTACGCAACCACCACAACCGATCATTACCCGATCAAATCACGTTACTATTTTGGTAATGGCGCACCTACATTAAATGCCATCACAGATCAGACTGTATGCTACAGTACAACCGATCAGACCATTGACATAAGCGGAATAAGCGCAGGTCCGGAAACAGATCAAACCACAACTCTCTCGGTAACAGCCAACGATCCGAGTTTGTTCGATGTATTAAGCGTTCAACCCGTGGGAACTGATAAAGGCACCATTACCTATCGTTTAAAAAACAATGTAAGCGGAACAGCAACAATCACCGTTACCGTAACAGACAACGGAGGTACCGACTTTGGTGGGGTTAATCAGGTAAGCAAGACCTTTACACTTACTTTCAATGCAGCTGCCACCGCGACTGTTAATGGTACAAGCAGTGCTTGTTTAAATGCACCGGCACCTGCAGTTACCTTTACCGGTGCAAATGGAACGGCTCCATACACCTTTACCTACAACATTAATGGAGGTACAAACCAAACCATCAGTACAACCGGAAGCAACACATCGGTAACTGTTTCTGCACCTACAAATGTAACGGGCATCTTCAACTACAACCTGGTTAACGTAAGTGATGCCAATTGCGGACAAGCG
>JASLGV010000143.1 GCA_030149995.1 Pedobacter sp. | reverse complement strand
TAATAACAATTTTTGACATCTTTATTCTCATTTTCTGTACATTCTTTCTTTACATGGTAAACAAAAAGTAGGTCTAAATAATTCTAAACAGCCTTACTCCTTTTTTCCGTGTTTCCCTGTTTCCGTGGCAAAACATAAAACCATAAAAAAAGCGTCCCGAAATAAATCGAAACGCTTTTCCATATAGATTAAAAATCTTATTTAGCTAATTCTTCTGCAATTGCAGCACCGATTTCAGCCGGGCTTTCTACTACACGAATACCACACTCACGCATGATTTTCATTTTAGCTGCAGCAGTATCATCAGCACCGCCAACGATGGCACCTGCGTGACCCATTCTACGTCCCGGAGGCGCAGTTTGTCCGGCTATGAAACCTACTACTGGTTTTGTACCGTGTTCTTTGATCCAGCGGGCAGCTTCTGCTTCCATACCACCGCCAATTTCACCGATCATAATGATACCATGTGTTTCTGGGTCGTTCATTAACAATTTAACCGCTTCTACTGTTGGTGTTCCGATAATCGGGTCGCCACCAATACCAATCGCTGTTGTAATACCCAAACCAGCTTTCACTACTTGGTCAACCGCTTCGTATGTTAAGGTACCTGATTTAGAAACAACACCTACATGACCTTTTTTAAAGATAAAACCTGGCATAATACCAATTTTAGCTTCGTCTGCAGTGATAATTCCAGGGCAGTTCGGGCCAATCAGGGTAACATCACGATCTGATATATATTCTTTAACCTGAATCATATCCTTGGTTGGGATACCTTCAGTAATGCAAACAATAACTTTAATACCACCTTCGGCAGCTTCCATAATGGCATCAGCGGCAAAAGCCGGTGGTACAAAAATGATAGATACATTTGCCCCCGTCTTATCAACAGCATCTTTAACAGTATTAAAAACAGGCTTATCTAAATGCAATTGTCCACCTTTGCCAGGTGTAACACCACCAACTACGTTTGTACCATAGGCAAGCATTTGCTCTGCATGGTAAGTTCCTTCGTTTCCGGTAAAACCCTGAACGATAACCTTAGAATCTTTATTTACTAAAACGCTCATGTATCAATATTTTTTTTGTGCAAAGCTAATATTATTGAGCTGTAATTCAAACCTAAAAACCATATTATTTAAGCTTCAATTTCAGAAAAATGTAAGTAATTAGGCCCATATCAACTGCAAAGCTTATATCGGCATCGATCTTTATTGGAGAAACGATCTTATGTGTTTATAATTTTACATTTCTCTGCAGCTCAACCTTCCTGTTTATTTCCAGTTTTTTGCCCAGGCCGCCTGCGCATCGTCGTTCTGGAAAGTCCAGGCTACAAAGCGACTTATTTTTTGTCCCTGCGACATCTGTACGGTACGCACCTCAAAGGCCGATGCTTTAATAAGAGCATTGTAAATGTTCTTTAAATTGGCACTTTTTGAAACCAGTGTGGTAAACCACAGGCATTTATCAGGAATTTGCGAACTTTGTATAATCATCTGTTCGATAAATGCGCGCTCTCCTCCTGGGCACCACAACTCGGCTTTGTTTCCACCAAAGTTTAATACGTGCTTAACTTCGGCTTCGCCTTTCAGGTTGCGCCATTTTAAGCGGGTACCTTGTTCTGCTTCTTTGAGCGACTAATGAAAAGGTGGATTACATACCGATACATCAAAGCGCTCCTTTGCACCAACAATTCCTCTAAAAACAGCCATTTTAGAATGTTGCAGCCGGGCTTCAATTGCACCCTGCAAATCTTTGTTGGCATCTACAATACGCTTAGCCGATTCTATTGATAGCGGATCGATATCCGAACCAACAAAACTCCAGCCGTACTCCTGATGCCCTATAATCGGATAGATACAATTCGCCCCCATACCGATATCAAGCACTTTAATATCTGCCCCTTTGGGTATTTTGCCTTTATTGCTCGATCCAAGTAAATCGGCTATATAATGAATGTAATCTGCACGACCAGGTATTGGCGGACACAGATAATCTTTCGGAATATCCCATTGTGAAATGTTGTAATAATGCTTTAACAAAGCTTTATTCAATGCTTTAACAGCACTTTGATCAGCAAAATCAATCGAATCTTCATCATAATCGTTTTTAAAAACAAAACGTTTCAGTTCTTTCGATGTGGCAATAAGTTGTTTAAAATTGTAGCGAGAGCGGTGTTTGTTACGTGGATGTAACTCGCTTTTCTCCGAGCGGATGTTTTCTTTCTGACTCAAGATATTATGTATTAATTCAATATGCTGTGTGCATATCTCCAGGTACAAAGATAGTTAAAAAGTTGGGAGTATGCGCTTTGGCTTTACCCATAACCGAAATATATCCACTCATTTGGCCCGTATAAAAAAGCCCGTTCTGAACAAAGTCAGAACAGACCTAAGTTTGGTTCATTAAAATTTATCAAGGTTTAATATCCAGTACATCGTCTGCTGTAAACACACCAAAATCGGCCTGATTAAATTTAATCAACGATTTCCCTGTATTTTTTAAGCCCTTTGGATTGGCTATGCGAATAACCTGACTTTCTCCGGCAACGGTTGCTTTTTTACCATGCACAATAATGGCTGTCCCCTCATCAATACCCACACAAACCAAATCAGGATGTGCGGCCAGCGCTGAAATTAAGCGGCTGTAACGACTTCTCTTCAAAAAATGCTGATCGACAATGGTATTTTGAAGCAGCCCCATACCTTGTTCAAATTCTATATTCTTATCCCAAAGTTTATTGAAGGTTTCTTTATATACAGTATCTAAAAGCTGTTTTCCGGTAATCATATATCTACTCATTACCGCAGCACCGGCACTTGTTCCGGCAATGGTAGCTCCGTTTTGATAGGCTTTATGGATGGCCCCATAAACCGGAGTATTCAAAACAGATTTCATAAACCGGCTTTGATCGCCGCCTAAAATGTAAATCAGCTTAGCACCCGCTAAAGAATCGATCCATTTTTTATCATTTACATCATGTTTATTAAAATCGAAATTTTTAATGCTGCGATGGCGGTCCAGCTTAGCGAGCTGCAACGAAAGACTTTTAAACCCCGAATCGGGGATGGTACTTGCCATCGGCAACACAACAATGTAATCCTTTCCGGCTAAATTAGCCGTGGTTAACATCTGTTGCATCAAAGCATCCGAGCGATTTCCACCTCCAATAATAAACAGGTTGCCTTTGACCACGGGTGTTTGTGCATGCAGGGTCAGGGCCGAGGATGCTACAATCAAA
>JASLGV010000140.1 GCA_030149995.1 Pedobacter sp. | reverse complement strand
TGCTTTTCAATTTTTTCCTGCAAATCTGTTGCTTTACTAATCAGCAGCGGCCCAACCCCAAAACCCAGGGCACTGCCCGCATCTAAAAGAGCGTATTGCTCCGCCACATAGGCAAAAGCATGAAAGCTTAATTTGGTAATATCCAGTTCTCCCCGCAGTGCTTTCTGGTTGAGCGTTTCCACATCATCAAAAAAGACTTCAAATTCTAAACCTTCTGTATCGATTTTATGATGAATAAGGGCATCAAATATAAAGGTGTCGTTGGGGCAGGGCGAAAAGCCAAGGGTAAGTTTCATAGATCAAAATTAAGTACTGCCCGATATTAGTTTGTCACAGTGAGTTCATTTCTGAATTGCAGGTTAAGTGTTTTGAACCGTATATGTGCTGATAAATTCAAGGGTCCAGGTATTCAGGTTTCCAATGGCAAGCCCGATTTTCCAGTTTTCTTTATTGCGGGGTTCTACGTAATTGGAGAGGCTCCGTATTTGCAACGAGGGAATATTTAGCTTCCCGCATGCATAGAACACCGCCGCACCTTCCATACTTTCTGTTACAGGTGCTAAATGGTTGGTTATTCTGTTAATGCTCTCCTCACTGCCGGTAACTTTATTTACAGTAATGCCTTGTACTGCAGGAAGTGCTATGGTTAAGTTGTTTTGATTGTAATAAGTGCTTTCGCCAAACCCGAGTTCCTTTATGCTGATAAAATTATCTTTGTCCTCTGCACCCAGCTCGGCAAATGTATCCGAAACAATATTTACCAGGCTGCCCAATGTTAAATTCCTGTCAAAACATCCGGCTATACCCAGGTTTAAGACCAGGCTGTAAGAAGTGTTGAGGTGTTTACCTAAAGCAAAAGCTGTAGCCACCATGCCTGCGCCTGTAATCAGGATATCAAAGTCTTTGGTTTGTACAAAATCATTTTCAGGCAGGTTAAAATGCTTATAAACGGGTAAAATCTCCGGTTTTGTAGCGGCAACAATTAACAGTTTCATGTGGTAAATTTAGCCTTTTGTTCTGATTATTTCGTTTCAGCTAACGACTGCTGAAATTATTCGGCTCTGTTTTATATATGCTTCGCGCTTCGGTCATTATCTGTATATTTGCCTTTTATTTATTGATAATGATTTATATAACACGAAAAGCATCCTTTAATGCGGCTCATAAACTGGCGCGTACAGATTGGGATGACGATAAAAACACAGAAGTTTATGGTAAATGTGCCAACCCAAACTGGCATGGCCATAACTATTGGTTATATGTAACAGTTAAAGGAGAAATAAATCCTGAAACGGGTTTCCTGGTGGATTTAAAATGGTTAAAAGATATTATGAATACCTATGTTGTTGATAAGGTAGATCATAAAAACTTAAATCTGGATGTAGATTTTATGAAAGGCAAACTGGCCTCTACTGAGAATCTGGCCATTGCCATTTGGGAACAGCTACAGGGACCTATTGCAGCAGGCGGAGCCATTTTACATTCAGTTAAAATTTATGAGACTGAAAACAATTATGTTGAATATTTGGGTTAAATCTACATGGGAAATCAAGAACATTTAAAAGAAGAATCTATAGACGGATACGTGAAAATAGATCGTTACAACGATTTGAAAATATCATCGGTAGCCGCACATTATAAAGATATTTTAGGGCAGCTTGGCGAAAATCCGGAACGTGAAGGTTTGCTTAAAACACCAGAAAGGGTGGCAAAAGCACTTCAGTATCTAACACATGGTTATGATCTGAAGCCTAATGAAATTCTGAAATCGGCCATGTTTGAGGAAGATTACAGCCAGATGGTTGTGGTAAAAGACATAGAGGTTTATTCTATGTGCGAACATCACATGCTTCCTTTCTTTGGCAAAGCCCATATTGCCTATATTCCGAATGGACACATTGTTGGGTTAAGTAAAATTCCACGTGTGGTTGATGCTTTTGCGCGCCGTTTACAGGTACAGGAACGTTTAACAAACGAGATTAGAGACTGCATTCAGGATACCCTGAACCCACAGGGCGTTGCTGTTGTAATGGAGTGTAAGCACTTATGTATGGCCATGCGTGGCGTGCAGAAGCAAAACTCTGTAACTACTACTTCTGCTTTTACAGGTAGTTTTTTAAACAACGACAAAACAAGAGCAGAATTTTTAAGATTAATTACAGCAAGTTTAGACTAAAACAATACAACGCATTTAAGGGCCGGTTATTCAAGCCCTTTTTAAATACACCAATTTAATTATAATGAAAGCATACATTTTTCCCGGGCAGGGTGCGCAGTTTCCGGGTATGGGGAAACCTCTTTACGAAAATCCTGTTGCCAGGGCATTATTTGAGCAAGCAAACGAAATTATCGGTTTTCGCATTAGCGACATTATGTTCGAAGGAACAGAAGAAGCGTTGAAACAAACAAATGTAACGCAACCGGCTATTTTTTTACATTCGGTTATACAAGCAAAAGTGCTGGGTGCTGATTTTAAACCGGATATGGTAGCCGGTCACTCACTTGGAGAGTTTTCGGCGCTTGTAGCCGCCAATGCCCTGAGTTTTGAAGACGGTTTAAGATTGGTTATTGCAAGGGCAAATGCCATGCAGAAAGCCTGCGAGGCACAGCCATCTACCATGGCAGCGATCCTCGGACTTGCAGATGATGTAGTAGAGAAAATATGCGCAGAAATTGAAGGCGTAGTGGTGCCGGCAAATTATAACTGCCCGGGCCAGCTGGTAATATCCGGAAGCATAGAAGGCATTGATGAGGCTTGTGCCAAATTAACAGAAGCCGGAGCAAAAAGAGCTTTAAAGTTAAATGTTGGAGGTGCTTTTCATTCTCCTTTAATGGAACCGGCAAAAATCGAGCTGCAGACAGCCATTGAGAATACCAATATCTCTGCACCTGTTTGCCCGGTATACCAGAACGTGGATGCAAAGCCTTATACAGATCCTGCTGAAATTAAAGAAAACTTAATTAAGCAACTTACAGGTGCTGTTCGCTGGACACAAACCGTAGAACACATGCTTGCAGACGGAGCTACCGAGTTTGTTGAAGTTGGACCGGGAAATGTATTGCAAGGACTGGTAAAAAAGGTAAACCGTGCTGTTCAAACAAGCAGTGCTACCGTTGCTTAATAAAAGCTATACAGAATAATAAGACAACGCCACAAACAAAGCTGTTTGTGGCGTTGTTTTTTAGCAAGATTTAATATCTTTATCAAAATTGATCAAATTGAGCTTTGGTATAAAAATAAGATTCCTGTTGCTGTTGCTGGGATGTTGCTTAATGGCTACATCAATATCTATAAGTCGTTTTGTAACTAAAAACGAAGTGCTCGAGCATGAGGCCAAAGCTTTTCAGAATGCGCTTTGGAAAAAAGAAGAAATCGTTAAGCAATTTCTCTCCGATACAAATAATGTTAAGGCGGCACGGCAATATGATGTAAACCCAAATGCAGCCCTTGATTTTTTAAAAGATTACCGTACACAGGGAATAAACCTGCTAACTTACGAACAAAACAAGCTTAAATTCTGGAGCACCATTAAAGTACTGGATTTAGATCCTGCCAGCATTAAAGAAGGAACTTCTGTATTGCTGTTTCCAAATGGCTGGTATGAAGTTATAAAACATACTGATGGCGATTACAACTTTTTCTTTTTAATTTCTATCCAGGCTCAATATCCATTTAAAGAAACCCATTACTTTAAGAACGATATAGACCCCCGCCTGTCTGATTCCAAAAATTTAGCATTCGCATCCTTTACAGATAAAGACGCCTACAGCATTAAAAGTCTGGACAACAGATTTTTGTTTGGTTTAAAAATAAAACCCGGGTATAACGGGGATGGCCTCAGTTCAACAGAGGTGTGGCTTTTTGCAGCAGGGATCATTTGCATCTGCATGTTTTTTAATTCTTTTTGTGCCTTTTTAGCCAAAATAGGACATGTGCTGCTGGCCATCGGGCTGATGTTTCTTTTTTTTCTGAGCGGACGCTTAACAGATCTCTATTACGGTTGGTTTAATCATCGGTTTGGTCTCGAACTGTTCGATCCGAAGATATACTCAGAAAGTTTCCTGATGCCTTCTTTAGGCGATTTTTTACTAAATGTGCTGGCCGCTACCTGGTGGCTTCTGTTTGTGTATAACCATCGTAAAAGAATAAATTTTCCGCAATGGATACGAAACAATAAGATCATTGGTATTCTGTTACATGTGGTTCTGCTCGTCGCAGTAGGGATTATCGGATTTTTGGCAGACGATGTTTTTTTTGGATTGATTAACAATTCTAAAATTAATTTCGACATCATCAACATCCTGAAACTTGGCGGAATGAGCTGGGTAAGTATTGTAATTTTATGCCTGGTATGGTTTCAGATTTATCTTTTTATTGGGATCTCTACCGCAGTAACCACTCAGTTAAAGGTAAGCAATAAGGAGAGGCTCCTTATTTTTGGAGTTACGTTTTTACTTCTTTTTGTTTATAAGCTCAGCACAGATTTTACCGCATATTTCCTGGCCTATGCGCTGATTGTTTTCCTGGTAAGCCGTAATGCTTATGTAAAAGCAAGTCGCTTTTCTGTTGGCATACTGGCATTGCTTTTCTTTTGTATGGCATTTAATACATCCATTAAATACATCCGTTATAAAGATATTAAGGAGAAGATTTTGCGGGAACCCCTGGCCAGAAAAGTACAATCTTCCGACGATCCGAATGCCATTTTAGCTTTAGGTGCATTTGAAGCACAACTGGTAAAAGATCCTTTCCTGATACAATATTTTACCGGCGATGGCGAAGATCGCTACCCCGTATTAAAAAACCACGTAAAAGATTATTTAGACGGATATTTAACCCGTTACGATTATCAGGTTTATCCTTACAATCAATTTGATAAATCTATTAACCGGCCGGATGCAGATCCGATCGAAAAATTTAAAAGGCTGGTAGAAGCCGGATCGGTAAAGATTGAAGGAGCCAATTATTTTTACCAGGTTAATAACACCTTCGGTTATCAGGATTATTTTGGTATTATACCGGTTATTGATAAAGGAAGTTTACTGGGAACATTGATTGTTGAGCTGCGCTCAAAACCTTATAATTATAACAATCGTTTGCCCGATCTGTTCGGCGATCAGAAACTGATCCGCGATGAAGATCTTAAGGGATATTCATTTGCCCTATACAACAATAATAAACTCATCAGTCAATCGGGTAATTATACTTATCCCCTGGATGGACGCGTATTTACCGGGAAGAAAAATGATTTTATTACCCAAAACGACAGTCTGCTGCGGTATAGCCATAAAATTTATATGACTGGTAATGCCAAAAAAGTGGTTATTAGTCGCGAAAAAATTAGTTATGTAGAACGGCTTGCAGCCTTATCATTCTTTTTTCTGGTCTTTATTATATTCTCCGTTTTACTTTATGGACTGGTATGGCTGATAAAAAGTCTTGATGATGATAAGGCTGGCTGGTTCAGCATTAACCGGTCGCTGATGATAAATGCCAACAAGATTTTATACAAAACCCGTATACAGCTCTCGGTGGTATTATCTGTAGTGGCAACTTTATTAATTGTAGGCTGGACAACTTATTTTTACGCTGACCGGGAATATAGAAATCAGCTCGATCTGGCTATAAAAGATAAAATTCGAAAGGTACAGCAAAACTACGAAAAGCAGGTTTTTAATAAAAATTACATTGATAACGACGAAAATGCGCAGGCCGATTTCAGCAACTTTGCCGACATCAACAACACCGATTTAAATTTGTATGATGTAGATGGTAATTTGCTGATGACCACTTCACCGAAAATCTTTAATTATAAAATTATCGGTCGTAAAATGGGCCCCAAAGCTTTTATTTATTTAAACCTTTTACAGCGGTCTGAATATATAAATTCTGAAGAGATGCTCGGTACCTTAACCTATGCGGCTGCTTATGCGCCGATTAGAAATGTTCAGAATAAAACCATCGCGTATATTGGGATGCCGAATTATATGAATGAAAACGAGTATAAGGACCGCATGGCTTTATTTGTAAGTAACCTGATCAATATTTATGCATTGGTTTTTGTGGCTATTGGTGTATTGGCGGTATTTTTAGCCAATCAGATTACCAGTCCGCTAACATTTATACAGGAGAACATCAGCCGTACGAAGATCGGCCAGCGAAACGAACCGATTGTATGGCGTAGGCATGATGAAATCGGCTCATTGATAAAAGAATACAACAGCATGATTGCAGCGCTGGAAGAAAGTGCCATTAAACTGGCACGGTCAGAGCGGGAGAGTGCCTGGCGCGAAATGGCCAAACAGGTAGCACACGAAATTAAAAACCCACTAACACCGTTAAAGCTTGGTGTTCAATTGCTTGAAAAATCCTGGAAAGAAAAAGACCCGAATTTTGAATTGAAGTTTAACAAGTTCAGTAAATCTTTTATTGAGCAGATAGACAGTCTTTCAAAAATTGCATCAGAATTTTCAAATTTTGCCAAAATGCCAGATACCAATCTGGAAAAATTTTCTGTATTACCGGTTATTGAGCAGGCAAGAGAAGTATTTAAAAGTACAGAACATGTAGAGATTAATGTGCTGAATAAAAATGAGCGGGAAGTCATGGTGCTGGGTGATCGCGATCAGCTGCTGAGAACCTTTAACAACCTGTTTAAAAATGCCATAGAAGCAACAGCGGATGACAGACAATGCATCATTACGATTGTTTTATATAGCGATGAAGCAAATGCTTTTATAGAGATAAAAGACAATGGAAATGGTATTCCGGCTTCCTTGCAAGGCAAAATCTTTG
>JASLGV010000118.1 GCA_030149995.1 Pedobacter sp. | reverse complement strand
ACCGCATTAATAATCGGTACCCCGTTATAGTTATAAAGTTTTTTAGAATAGATCGCACCAGACGTAACACTTAACCGGTTGGTGATGGCATAGGTAGCCACTAATCCAACATTAGAGCTCAGTTTAGACGGCTTACTCGTGCTGGTGGTCGAAATATCGGGCGCAGCCATAATGCTCATGGTTAAAGCATGGTGATTTACTAAACCATGTGCGGTTTTCTGTTCTATATCCCTGCGGATTTTTTCAAGCTCAGAAACCGGTTGTTTACCCGAATCAACAGGAACAGGGGGATATACTTTTGCAACTGCAATTGTTTCGCCTGCTAAACTATCAAAGTTTATTTTCAGCGGATTAACCTGTACGAGTGCAGGTGTCTGAATATTATTTTCAAGGTTTCTGAAAGAACTTACCGAATCAGGAGTATTGTAAAATGTTTTTTGAAAGAAAGGTTCTTCGATGGCCAGCACAGGGGTTTTCCGGATTATTTTTTGTGTCGCTATAATAGGTGCACCCGATTTTTGAATACCTGATGCTGTATCTGGTTTAACGGGGGCATAAACAGACGGTTGTGTTTTTTTTAAGGTCTGATCAATATTGGAATCAGATAAAAACCAGAAGAACACTACGATCAGTGAGGCAGCAATTCCACCAGCCGTTATCAACCATAAAGGAAGGATTTTTTTCTTGTCCTGCTGATCCAGTTTGGCTTCCATTTTCTCCCAGTCTAATTCATTAAATGGAATTTCAGGGTCTTTAAGGCCCTGACTAAATAATTGGTCTATTTTATTTTTTTCTTCCATCATGACTTATACTTTATTGACTGTTTCGCCACTCATTCCTAAAATTGAAAGTTTCTCTTGTAGTTTCTGTCTTGCTTTAAATAAATTCGATTTAGAGGTTCCTATTGATATTTTTAACAGCTCAGCTATTTCTTCGTGTGAAAACCCATCAATTGCAAACAAATTAAATACGGTCCGGTAAGCTGGCGAGAGTTCGTTAATGAGAGCGAGCAGGTCTTTGTAGCCCAGTTGTTCATATATCCCGGTATCGGCAGCTATACCTTCATGTTCACTGATATCTTCTTGCTGGGTAAATTTCAGGTTGCTCCGGTAATGATCTATTGCGGTATTGGTAATAATCCTGCCAATCCACGCTTTTAGTGGTTTTTCAAAGTCGTACTTATCGATGTTTGTAAAAACTTTCAGGAAACCGTTATTCAGCACGTCTGAGGCATCAAAATGGCTGATTCCGTACCGGAGGCATATGGCCATGCCATAACTATAAAATTCTTTATAGAGTAAGTACTGACTGGATCTGTCTTTCCGGATACATCCGTTAATAATTGCCTGCACCTATATGAGATTCTCTTAATTTAACCAGGGGTCATTTAAGCTCTATACGAAGCTTGGGATTGAAAGGTTGCCTAAGCCATCTTGTTTTTTTTATTAAATGTATAAGTAGCTTGTTTTTAGATGTTTAATATTTTTTAAATATCGGACAACCTTTTTTTCTCACGTCCCGTAATGGTTATAGTTTACAAAAAGTATTCAAATTTAAACAAAGTAATCATGTTAATCACCTACACTAAAAAGCTGACTTATTTAAGTCTTATTGTCCTGATCGGCTTATCTTCCTGCTCTAAAAAAAATGAAAGCATAAATCCATCTTCAGATCCATATGGTAATCCGGTGGGTACGCCGCCACCTGCCAGTACGGGTTTGCAATTATCTGTTAATGCGAAGTTTGGAAACATCCTGACTGATGGTAATGGAAGAACATTGTACTTTTTTTCAAATGATGCCACCGGAACTTCTTCCTGCACGGGTGGGTGCGAGGTGGCCTGGCCAGTATATTATGCAGGCAATGAAACGGCACCTGCCGGAATTGCTGCTGCGGATATTTCGACCATAACGCGTACAGATGGTAAAAAACAAACTACTTATAAAGGATGGCCATTGTACTATTATGCCGGAGATGCGGTAAAAACAGATGTGAATGGCGATGGATCGGGCGGTACCTGGTTTGTAGCGAAACCGGATTATTCTGTTATGCTGGCCAACAACCAGCTGGTAGGTGCAAACGGAACAAAGTATCTGGAAGGTGGGGTAGAAGGCACCGGTATTACGCAATATTTAACAGATGCGAAAGGAAGAACCTTGTATGCTTATGCGCCCGATACATTCAATGCAAATACCTTTACCAAGCCTGATTTAAGTAATAACTCGGTATGGCCGATTTATGAATCAGATGTTTTAAATGTGCCTTCGGCATTGAAAAAAGATTTGTTTTTTCAGATTACCAGTGTGGGTAAGAAACAACTTACCTATAAAGGCCATCCATTATACTATTATGGTTCAGATGCTCAAAGAGGGGATAATAAAGGTGTAAGCGTTCCAAAGCCTGGCGTATGGCCGATATTAACATTAAACACGGCTGCTCTTACTCAATAAGCAATGAACAAGAGAGCTTTTTTAATTTTTATGTTTATCCTGCTTATTTCTGCGGGTATAATTTCCTGCTCAAAGAAACAGGCAGATGAAATTATTCCTGATCAGGTACCCGCAACGGAAACGCCAGGAGCAGGTGTTGTTTATACAGGAGCTGTACAGGATTTAATAACCACCAAATGCGGTGGTTGCCATGCCGCTGGTAAACAGGCTGCTGCCATCTGGACTTTTGCGGGGTATGGTTCTGTAACGGCCAATTCGGCAAGAATCAAGCAGGCGGTTTTAGTAAGCAAAACAATGCCTTTGGGGGGAAGTCTTACTTCAGCAGAACTAAAACTGTTACAAGACTGGTTTAATAATGGAATGAAACAATAATCCGTTTATATGAAAAAAATAAGCTTCATTTTACTGCTGCTATCCGCTTTAACTGTACGCGGACAACATTTAATAAATAGCCAAAAGACATCGGTTACTTTTTTCTCCAGTACCATTATGGAAGATATTGAAGGCACAAGTATAGCTGGCCACTCTATTATAAATCCTCAAACAGGAGAACTGGTATTTAAGGTAGCCAATAATTCTTTTCAATTTAAAAAGAAGCTCATGCAGGAGCATTTTAACGAGAATTATATGGAGAGCGATCAATTTCCGTATACAACTTTTAAAGGTAAGCTGAAAGAATTGCCAGATCTGGAAAAAGACGGATCATATAAGGTTACTGTAGAGGGAAATCTGGATGTGCACGGGGTAACCAAAGCCTACCAGAGTATGGTGGATTTGATTGTGGACAAAGGAATTGTATCTGCTAAAACTGTTTTTAAAGTGCGTATTGCAGACCATCAGATTAAAATTCCAAAACTGGTTTTTAAAAACATTGCAGAGTATGTAGAAGTACGCGTAGCTGCACAGTATCCCGCTAAATAACCTAACCATCCCAGCAAACATGAAATTATTAAAATATTACCTGTTGTTTTTTGTATTGCTTGATGCTTCCAGGAGTTTTAGTCAGGAAGACCTTGAAAAGCAGATGCAGATGCCGGCAATGGGGCATGAAAAGGTACAGGCTACCTTTAAATCGACCAAACTGATTAATGGACATACCAATGAAACGATTTATAAAAATGAGCTGGATTTTAAAGTAGACCATCGTTTTGGCGACATTGCAGGTGGAAATGGCGGTGTGCGTAAGTTATTTGGTTTGGATAATTCTACAGATGTACGAATAGGATTTGAGTATGGTTTAACAGATCGTTTGAGTATAGGTTTTGCCCGTGCAAAAGGAGCAACCAATGTACAGCAGCTTTACGAGGGAAGTATTAAATTCAGGCTCCTGCAACAAACCATAGACGGGCACATGCCCGTATCGGTTACTTTATTTGGCAGTAATACAATTGCCGGTATGGAGGCGAGTACAGATCCAACATCGGCCGCTGCCTTTAAGAGTTTTAACGACAGAATGAATTATGTATCTCAGGTAATTATTGCCAGGAAGTTAAACGAAAATTTTTCTGTTACCCTGACACCTGGCTATGTACACAGGAATTTTACGGCTTTTCGTGATCAGAATGACCTGTTTACATTGGGCGCTGGTGCAAGGGCTAAGCTGAGTAAGCGCATGGCCTTTGTGGTGGATTACTACGCTCCATTCAGGAATAAGGCAGATCGCGCATACCTGGAGCAGCTTAATGCCGTTAAATTTTATAATGCACTTGGGGCGGGATTGGAAATAGAAACAGGCGGCCACGTTTTTCACCTGAACTTTACCAATGCAACCGCCATCGAAGAGATGCAGTTTCTTACGCAAACAACTTCATCCTGGTTAAAGGGGCAATACCGCTGGGGGTTCAGTATTTCCAGAAGGTTTTCACTGTAAGGTGCAAAGAGCTTAAAAAGTATACAGGCTAATCTTATTCAATAAGATTAGCCTGTATGATTTAAAAAGAATAATAAAGGCTTTTGCTTTTTCAGCATAGTTCCACCGTTTTTTTGCCGGGATTTCATCCGGTACCCGGTGAGCAATAACGACTTCCTGCAGGTAGCCGCGATCAGCACGATCCCGATCAGGCCATATAATTTTCCACTTTCAGTATCGGAAGATCCTGCTGCATATAGTGTGATGGTAAAGCACCTTATCCTGGTGCCGTCTGTTCAACAATACGTTTTATTCGACTTTATATTTATCAGTATTCAAGGGGATTTTTTCACACATAAAAACAACTAAGTTTTTAGTTTTATTTTTATATTGCAGCATGAAAAAAAAACTATTCTTATTCATCCTCCTCGCCTCCATCTTCTTTCAGGGCGTTTCACTAAAAGCACAAACAGTTAATAATGCGATTCAATCCAGGCTTAAACTTCTTAAAGATATGGAGGGGAAAGCGGCTCCGCCTTTCGAAGCGAGAACTTTATCTGGAAAAAAAATAACCAATCAATCTTTAAAGGGGAAAACGATTGTACTAAATTTTTGGTTTGTCGGTTGTCCGCCATGCGAAGAAGAGATGCCACTTTTAAATAAGTTAACCAAAGCATATCGGGATAACGATAATGTTGTTTTTTTATCATTTTCTAAATCTTCCAAATCCGTTACTGAAAAATTTTTATCGAAAAATGAGTTTAAATATGAGGTTGCGGCCGATGCAGCAGCCGTAGCCCAGATTTACAATGTATCGGGATATCCATCTCATTTTATAATTGATAAGGAAGGAATTGTGAGATACGTAGCCCTTGGTGGAAGCGATGATATTGAACAGGTACTGGACAGTGCATTAAAGGGTATCATAAATCCTTCAGAAACGGCAAATAGCATAAATAATGAACCGAAACTTTTTGTAAAGGGAGATAAGGTATTTAAAAATGAAAAAGACGAAGTGATGGATACGCAGGAGGCTATTAAGCTGTTAACGTCAAAAACGCATCGGGCTTTCAGAAAATATGATAAAGACGGTAAGGAGTATTACCAGCTAAAAAAAGCAGAAGAGGAGTAATAACAGAATAAAATATGAACAGGTAAGTCTGCATACTCAAAAAAATAAAATATAAAACACGGTTATTCTCATATAAGGAGGATCCTACTGGTAATATGAAAACTTAGCGATACTGGCAAGAGGTATGCTTATCAAACAGCACAAACGCAGCAAACCATTCGGGTAAAACAACTGGCAGCTTTACAAAAATCGGTCGACTTTACGAAGAAACTTTTGCGCTACAGCTCGGCTACCAATTATACAGATGTACTCACTTCTGAACAAAATTTGCTCGCTGCGCAATTGGAGGATGTAGACGACCGGTTGCAGCAATGGCAGGCTGTAATAGCCTTGTATCGAGCTCTTGGCGGGGGTAAATAAGTTTATATGCAATGCATTAAGAGTCTGGCCGGGTTTTCGGCCAGACTTTTTTACACCCTGGTGTTTTGTCTTCTGTTTTTTGACGATGATTTTATATAAAAAGTCTGATTAGTTGTAACAGCTAAATATTTAGTTCATATTTGAATGTAAATAACTGTTTAATGGAAATAAAAGAACTAACAAAAGTAGAAAACCAGCTCATGCAGGTACTCTGGGTATTGGAAAAGGCCTTTATTAAGGAAATTATTTACGAACTTCCTGATCCTAAGCCAGCATATAGCACGGTATCGACCATTATCCGGATTCTGGAGAGTAAGGGTGTAATTGGTTATGAGGCTTTTGGCAAAACACACCGTTATTATCCGCTCATTACCAAAGAAGAATATACACGCTATGAAGCAGAGAAATTTTTGGGTAATTATTTTTCAAATTCTGTGCAGGATATGTTTTCTTTTTTTGTTAGAGAAAAGAAAATTGACCTGAAAGATGCAGAACAACTCCTCAAAATGATCGACAACATTAAAGATTGATAAGATGGAAACTTTTCTTTATTTCTTCTGGTCAGGTATTTCACTTGCTGTATTTTACCTTGTTTATATACTACTGCTCAAGCAAGAAACGTTTTTTATGGCCAACAGGATTTACTTGCTGGCTTCCGTTTGTTTATCGGTTATTATGCCTTTATTTGATTTATCTGGCTTAATCGCATTGCCTAAAACCGAATTGATGAGTTTAGCACTGCCAGGCAGGTTAGTGGATAATTCTGTTGCGTTTACTGGCGGGACTGGAAGTCTTGTATCTGTTCTTTACTGGAGTGGTGTTGCATTTAGCAGTGCCTGGCTGTTGTTCAAAATTTTCCATGTAAAGAAGCAGATCAGAATGGCTGAGCAGGGTGGTGCTTTTTCTTTCTGGCACATAAAAGTTGTTGATCGTAACCTTGCAGGTTTTAAAGCCATTGATGCGCATGAAAACGTACACATAAAACAGTTTCATTCAATTGACAGGTTATTTATAGAGGTTGTTGGCATTTTTTTCTGGTTTAATCCAATCGTTTATTGCTATCGGAACAGTTTAAAGTGTATCCATGAATATCTGGCAGATGATTATGCCGCAAGCTTTGCTGAAAGCAAGAAAAAATATGCAATGATGCTGTTTTTACAGAATTTTAAAGCTGGACCTGCATTGGCAAATTCTTTTCACGGACCTTCTTTACTGGAAGCGAGGATCAATATGTTACAACGTGGCAGATCTGATCGTAAACGTTTATGGAAGTATGTTTTAAGCATACCAATGATCGCACTGCTAACAGCTATGTGCGCATTCAGTGCTCCAGGTTTCGTTGGTACAGTTGCTCAAAAAGGAGATAAATCTGCAAACTTTCCGGGTGGATTTGAAGCTTTCAGTCAATATCTGATCAGGAATGCGAGAAAAGCTTCTGGTAAAAGGGGCCGGGTGAAAGTGAGTTTTATAGTTGAAACAGATGGATTGGTTACGAATGCAAAGGTTGAAAAAAGTTTAGATGAACTGAGCGACCGGGAGGCTTTGAGGCTCATTAAATCAAGCCCGCTCTGGGAACCCGCTGTACAAAACGGGGACAAGGTACGTTCTGCTTATCAAATTGGTGTTAATTTTTAGTAGCTGTTAATCAGGTGTTTGTGTTTTTAAACTAATAAATTAGATGTTTCATTTAATTTATTAGTTGTTTGACTAAAATATTAGTTATATGTTTGGGTTATTAATTAATCCAACTAAGATGTTTT
>JASLGV010000112.1 GCA_030149995.1 Pedobacter sp. | reverse complement strand
AAAATAACATCAGCCATTTTCAATATACACTGCGCAACCTGCAGGAAAACAAGCAGATTATTTTTAAAGGAGGTGGTTTTCAATCGGCTGCTTTTAATATTAAAGTAAACCCACGACCGGTATTACTTGGATTAAATGCCCAATTAACCTACCCGGCTTATGTAGGAAAAAAGAACGAACTAATCAGTAATGCCGGCGATTTACTTGTACCGGAAGGCACCCGCATAAACTGGCATTTTAAAACGGGCCAAACGGACGAACTATATTTCCTTTTAAATAATGACAGGCACATCCTCCCCGTACAGGGAAACCAGGCCACTTTTGAAACCTTTATCAGAAACAATACACCTTACAGCATCCTGGTCAAAAATGCATTTGCCAACCCGGAAGATTCGTTGAAACATCAGATTACGGTTGTTAAAGATCAGCACCCGGCCATACAGGTAGAAGAAAAAACAGACTCGGCCAGTAATAAAGCCCGGTACTTTACCGGCGAAATTACCGACGATTATGGTTTTAGCCGTTTAAGCCTTAAATATGATGTGCTTGAAAACAATAAAATTATCCGTTCTGTAACCAAAAACATTCCCATTAAAGCCAACCAAACGGTTAATAGCTTTTTTTACTTCTGGGATTTAAGCACCCTGAATCTTCAACCGGGACAAAACATCCGGTATTATTTTGAAGTAGCTGATAATGATGCCGTAAACGGCGCTAAAATAACCCGCTCGGAACTAAAGGTTTTTAAACAGCCCAGCAAAAGTGAAATAACCGGACAGATACAGGCCGGCAACCAGCAACTGAAAGAAAAAATACAGGCAGCCGTACGCATGGCTTCAAACATTGAAAAAGAAAGTAAAAAAATGGTGCAGAGCCTGGTCGATAAAAAGCAACTTTCTTTTGAGGATAAAAAACAAATAGAGCAATTGCTTGATAAACAAAAACAACTGGAAGAAGCGGTTAAGGATATACAGGCGCAGAACGATAAGAACAAACAACAACAGGAAGATTTAAATCAGACTCAGGAGCTGCTCGACAAGCAAAAGCAGATCAAAGATTTATTCGATCATGTACTGAACGATCAGACCAAAGAGCTTTTACAAAAGCTGCAGAATCTTTTAAACGAACGCAATAAAGACCAGACCCAAAACGAATTATCGAAAATGCAGATGGATAATAAAACCGTTAAAAATGAACTGGACCGCATTCTCGAACTTTACAAACAGCTGGAATTTGAACAAAATCTGCAGAACAATATAGATCGCTTAAATGATGCAGCCAAACAGCAAAAAGAGCTTTCTGAACAGACTAAAAATAAAAAAGCCGATCAGCAAACACTTAAAGAAAAACAAAAATCACTGAGCCAGGAAATAAACGATATTAAACGCGATCTGAAGCAGCTGGAAGATAAAAATAAACAGCTGGAACGTCCGAACAATTTCGATAATCCCGACAAAGAACTTGACGATATACAAAAACAGCAAACAGAAAGCGAAGAATCGCTGGATAAAAATGATTCGAAAAAAGCAGCCGAAAAGCAGCAAAAAGCAGCTGAACAGATGGAAAAGCTGGCTAATAAAATGAATGAGATGCAACAGTCGGGAACAGAAACTGAAAACAATTTGAATGCAAAGGAATTGCGCCGTCTGCTCGAAAACCTGCTGAATACCTCTTTTGAACAGGAAAAAATTATGCTCAGTTTCAGAAAAATGGGACCGGCAGATCCTGCTTATACCCTTTCTGTGAAAACCCAGCGCAACATTAAAGATAATTTAAAAATCATTTCAGACAGTTTATATGCATTAAGCAAGCGTGTACCACAAATAGAATCGACGGTAAACGAGGAAATGAATAAAATTAATTTCAACCTGGATAAAAGCCTGGAAAACCTGGGCGAACGCAGAACCGCAGAAGCCAATAAGTTTCAGCAGTTTACCATGACCGGAATCAATAACTTAAGTCTGATGCTCAGCGAAGCCCTTAATCAGCTTCAGAACATGTCTAAAAACAGCAAGGGAGGCGGAAAAGGGAAGAAAAAACAAGGCATGAGCGAACTCTCCAAAATGCAGGAAACGCTGAACAAAAACATGCAAAATGCCCGCGAACAGATGCAAAAATCGGGTAACCAGGGCACTGTTGGAAAAGGTGAAATGAGTAAAGAGTTTAGTAAAATGGCCCAGCAGCAACAGATGATCCGCCAGGCACTTGAAAAAATAAACCGGGAGGAAAATAAAGATGGCAGTGGTAAAATGGGTGATCTTAACCAAACCATAAAAGACATGAAGCAAACGGAAAGTGATCTGGTCAATAAGCGTTTGCAGCAGGAAACAATGCAGCGCCAAAAAAACCTGCTGGTTAAACTACTGGAAGCCGAAAAAGCCGAACGCGATCAGGATGAAGATTCCAAACGCGAAAGCAAGGCCGGAAAGGACTTCCCGCCTGCTTATCAGAAAATGCTCGAGCAATATAAAAAACAACAGCAAAACGGGCTGGATATCCTCCAAAAAACACCGCCAAGTCTTCAGTATTACTATAAAAATAAAATTGCCGAATATTTTAAATCACTGCAATCAACGGTGCAATAGCCGGCAAATAAACTTATTCTGTCTTTTTAAAAGGCTGGAAAGCAAGTTCAACAGTATTTTACATCGCTTATAAAGCATTTAATTTTATTAAATTTGCCGGCATAAAATCCTATAAAATGCCGGCAATTAATTTTTTTAACGAATCTGTTCAATACAACCTGACCCAAAAAAGAAAAATAAAAAAATGGCTTCAGGATGCCATTGAAAAGGAAGGTTATAAACTTCAGGAACTTAATTTTATTCTTTGCAGCGACGAATACCTGCTCACCATCAATCAGCAATATCTAAATCACGACACTTATACCGATATCATTACGTTTGATAATTCAGAAGTAGAAAAGCAATTGGTGAGCGATATTTTTATCAGCATTGAACGGGTAAAGGAAAATGCAAAGCTTTTTCAAACCACGACTTTTAACGAGTTGTGCCGGATTATGATTCATGGTACCTTGCACCTGCTGGGTTATAAAGACAAGAGTAAGAAGGAAAAATCACTCATGACCGAAAAAGAGGATCACTATCTGGCAACACGTAAAAATTTTGATTTTCAATAAATCTGGTTAACACTGCTATCAAAATTATTCTTGTCTAAATCTGATGCCTGATTTTTCGATCCGGATTTATCTGGGTTATGCCCAAAATTTTCTCAAAAAAACAGCCTCCTTTAGCTAAAAACACAAACAACTGAATATCAGTATCTTAAGTAAAATAAAATCAGCTTTAAATTAAGCCGTATAATCGCTTAAAAATATTTTTTAATGATATTAATTAAAAAAGGGTGGCAATTGGCCAAAAACGCTAAAAACAGCCAAATTTAAAAGAATGTATTTTTAAGCAAGAAAAGTAGGCTGTTTTTATACATGGGCTATTTTTACGGAGCTATTTTACAGTTGTGTCTTCCCTTCTGTCACTTTTTTCTGTCGTCTATCTTTTTCTCAATCCTAAATGAAAAAGGTCTTTTAACGGTTTTAAGATTTCCAAAAGCTTTAAATAATTTGATCGTTCGTCTAACAATAATGGCCGTTCGTCTATAATTAGTGTTAAATGGTATAATACACTAAAAACTACTGCAACCTTTTGAACCTTTTCACGTCTTATATTCGAAACACAACAACAAGGAATTAAAAAAATTAATATAAAAGTTATGAAAAACTCTTTCAAAAAATTTGCAACAATCGCTTTATCAGCAGTGGTTTTAGGTTTAACCTTTAACAGCGTTCAGGCAGCAGAAAACAAAAGCAGCTACACCAACCTGAGCAGTATCAAAAACATACAGAAAATTAAAGTTAGCGGAAACGTAAAACTGATTCTGATACAGGATGCAAAAGAGAGTGTACAAATGAACGATAGTTATTACCAAAAAAATGCATTGGTACAGCAACAAGATGGTGAATTGCGCATCAGTTCTTTTAACAAAGAAACATTAACCGTTATAGCACACGTAAATAACCTGACAGATATAGAAGCTTCTGATCTTTCTGAAGTAAGCACCTATGGTAATTTTAACCTGTTAAGCTTAAATATTGTGCTAAACGACCAGGCAAAAGCAAACATCAATGCCACTACCCTTAGCTTAACAACCAAGGTAAACAACAAGGGCAACTTAAATTTAAGCGGTTCAAGCGATTATTATACAGCCGTACTGGGTAACCTGGCCAATGTTAAAATGAACGATTTTACGGCCTTAACAAGCGATATCAGCATGACACCTGTAGTAACCAGTACACCTGTACAAAACAACGATTTAAACAGTATTCTACTGAATACGATATTTTAATAAATAAGAAGATAGTTTAGTTTTAGTTAATGATTAAAAACAGCGAAGGAGCGATTCCAACGCTGTTTTTTTATTTCAGGTCAAAGCAGAATCCAACCTTATTCTTATTCTTTCAGGCAAACGGTTTAAGACAAACCTGCCTTATACCCCCGTTATATAATAAACAAGGTATCCATACCTATAACTACAATAACATCAGTACGATGCCATTTTTAACAGATCTGTAAAGGCTTTAACATAACCATATACGCTTCCAAATATTTTATACTTACTTTTGCACTAATTTTCTTTTATAAAATCCGAAACATAAAAATTTTGAGCACTTTAATTGCGGCAGAAGGCTTGGGTCATGGTTATCATGACGAGTGGCTATTTAAAAACCTAACACTGGGCATCAATTCAGGCCAGCGCGTAGCGCTTGTTGGAATTAACGGCGCCGGTAAAAGCACCTTATTAAAACTACTCGCTGAAAGATTTCCAGCGTTGGAAGGTAAGATCGTAAAAAACAAATCTGTAAAAATAGGTTTCCTGGATCAGGACCCTCAATTTACAGATGGTTACTCCATTAGCGACTTCATTTTTTCGCTTGACAATAAGCAGCAACAGCTCATTAAAGAATATGAAGAATTAATTGAACTACCGAACCCTGACGAAAAGACGCTCAACAGGTTATATGAAGAATTGAGCGAACACAATGCCTGGGAATATGAGCATCAGATCAAAACCATTCTGAGCCGTATGGGCATTACGCATTTACAGCAAAAAATCTCTACCCTATCAGGTGGGCAAAAGAAACGTTTGGCACTTGCCAAGCTTCTGATTGAAGATCCCGAAATACTGGTACTGGATGAGCCAACCAACCACCTGGATATTGACACCATTGAGTGGCTGGAAAAATTATTGACATCTGGAAACAAAACTATTTTATTGGTTACACACGATCGTTATTTCCTGGATAATGTATGCAACACCATTATAGAATTAGACCGGGGGAAGATCTATAATTACAATGGAAACTATGCATATTTCCTGGAGAAAAAAGCAGAACGTGAAGCTTTAGATGCAACGGTTTTACATAAAAACCAGCAGTTGTTAAAGAAAGAATTGGAATGGATGCGCAGAATGCCACAAGCGCGGGCAACTAAATCGCAGGCCAGAATTGATGCCTTTTATGATTTAGAAGAAAAGACGAAAAAGAAATCCGACAACCAGAGCATTACATTAAATGTAAAAATGTCGAGGCAAGGTGGTAAAATTATTGAGCTCGATCACATTGGTCAATCCTTCGGTGATAAAACCATTATTACAGATTTTAGCTACACTTTTAAGAAGGCAGACCGGATTGGCCTTGCCGGCAAAAACGGAACCGGAAAGTCTACTTTATTAAATATTATAACCGGAAATTTAACACCAGAAAGTGGCCGGGTTGATACCGGTGAAACAACTGTTTTTGGTTATTATAAACAAGGTGGTTTAGACTTTGATCCAAAAGAACGCGTTATAGATATTGTAAAGTCTGATGCAGAATATATTAAAATGGCCGATGGATCGACCATTACCGCATCGCAACTTTTAACACTTTTTCTCTTCCCGCCCAAGAAACAACACGGCATGGTAGAGAAATTAAGCGGAGGTGAAAAGAAGCGCTTACACCTGATGAAAGTCCTGATGCAAAACCCGAATTTTTTAATTCTGGATGAGCCAACCAACGATCTGGATATTGATACACTCAACGTACTGGAAGAGTTTTTAGAAAACTTTCCAGGCGTATTAATGCTTGTTTCACACGACCGTTATCTGTTGGATAAAATGAGCGATCAGCTTTTTATTTTAGAAGGCGAAGGTGCTGTTAAAATTTACAACGGCAATTATTCTGAATACAGATTAAGTTTAGAGCAACCAAAAGTAAAGACAGAAAGCAAAAAGAAAGCCAGTCCTGCCCCTATTGAAACACCTGCCAAAGCTGTAAAGAAATTAAGTTTCAAAGAACAGCAGGAACTTGCAGAAAGCGAAAAAGGCATGACGGATACTGAAGCTGAAATAGAAAATCTTTCTAAAAAACTGACAGAAACAGATCCTTCGGATTATCAAAAAATTCAGGATATTTCAGAAGAAATAGAAAAACAAAGAGCGAAGTTGGATGCATATACATTGCGCTGGTTAGAACTTTCAGAATAAAAAATACGAGAAATTATTTGTTATGTTTCACGTGAAACATAACAAATCCGACAAAGAATAAAACAACAAAATATACATTGTTCCACGTGGAACAATTGCCAAAAAAGAATAAAATGTTTTCAAAATACGATTTAATTGTAGTCGGTGCAGGACATGCCGGATGTGAAGCTGCTGCTGCCGCTGCTAACCTTGGTTCTTCTGTTTTGCTCATCACTATGAACATGGGAACCATTGCACAAATGAGTTGCAACCCGGCTATGGGTGGTGTTGCAAAAGGACAGATTGTTCGGGAGATTGATGCTTTAGGTGGATACTCCGGAATTATTTCTGATAAATCGACCATTCAATTCAGAATGCTTAATCTTTCTAAAGGTCCCGCCATGTGGAGCCCCCGTGCACAAATAGACCGCATGAGATTTGCAGAAGAATGGAGACTTGCACTGGAACGTACAGAAAACCTCGATATCTGGCAAGACAGTGTAATTGGATTACTTGTTAAAGATAATACCGTTTATGGCGTTAAAACTTCTCTGGGCATTGAGATAGAAAGTAAAGCAGTTGTTTTAACCAATGGTACTTTTCTTAACGGTGTAATGCACATCGGAGAAAAGAAATTTGGTGGAGGCAGAACAGCAGAACGGGCCTCGACCGGCATAACAGAACAACTGGTCGAACTGGGTATGGAAGCTGGCAGAATGAAAACAGGCACCCCACCCCGTGTAGATGGAAGAACACTCGACTATTCTAAAATGGAAGAACAATGGGGCGATACAAACCGTGGTCGTTTTTCTTTTACAGATACTCCTCTTTCTACCGATCAGCGTTGTTGCTGGATTACTTATACCAATTCAGAAGTACACGAAACCCTGAAGGAAGGTTTCGAAAAATCTCCGATGTTTACCGGCCGTATCAAAGGACTCGGTCCAAGATACTGTCCTTCTATAGAAGACAAAATAAACCGGTTTGCAGAGCGCGATCGTCACCAGATTTTTGTAGAACCTGAAGGCTGGAATACTTGCGAAATCTACGTAAATGGTTTCTCTACCTCCCTGCCAGAAGACGTACAATACAAAGCGCTGAGGTTAATTCCTGGTTTCGAAAATGCAAAGATGTTCAGACCTGGATACGCAATTGAGTACGACTTTTTCCCACCTACTCAGTTATCGCTTACACTGGAAACAAAACAAATAAACAACCTCTTTTTAGCCGGTCAGATTAACGGAACCACCGGATATGAAGAAGCCGCTTGTCAGGGATTTATGGCTGGTATTAATGCACACCAGAAAATAAACGATCAGCACGAACTGATTATGAAACGCTCGGAAAGTTATATTGGTGTTCTGATTGATGACCTTGTAACCAAGGGTACAGAAGAACCCTACCGTATGTTTACGTCGAGAGCAGAACACCGCTTATTATTAAGACAGGACAATGCAGATATCCGCCTCTCTCCTATTGGCCATCAACTCGGCTTAATCAGCGATGAGCGCCTCGAAAAAGTAAATAAAAAAATTGCCGAATCGGATGCGCTTGTTAAATTTACAAAGATGCAGGGAATTGAAATGACCGATGCAAATCCAATGCTCGAAAGCCTTGGTTCCAGTGCTCTGAATCAAAATGTTAAACTCCATAGCCTGGTTAGCCGGCCACAGGTAGGTTTAAAAGATTTGATCGAAGTAAGCAAACCATTGGCTGCAGCCACTGCTATTTTGGATCAGGAAACGATTGAGCAGGCTGAAATTAAAATTAAGTACGAAAGCTATTTCGAGAAGGAAAACGAAATTGTACAGAAAATGCTTAAGATGGAAGACAAGGAAATTAACCCGGATTTCGATTACAATAAAATCGTATCCCTTTCAAAAGAAGCACGCGAAAAACTTTTTAAAATAAAACCACGCACACTTGGTCAGGCATCGCGTATTTCCGGTGTTTCACCTTCAGATATATCGGTTTTAATGGTATATATTAATAAGTAATTGATAATCAGATAATTAACTATTTTAAAACAGACTTAAAATAAAGCTATTTGAGCGATTAAAAAACATTTTTAATCATATTATTCAAAAAGCAATAAAAGTTTAACAGAGAGCTTTAAATATGCTAAATTTAAGAAGTGGCTATTTTAATGGTAAAACGATAGGGCTTGCGCTGGTGGCACTCTTTCTGGCTGCCTGTGCAAGTATGCAAAATCCACAAGGTGGTCCGAGAGATACCACCCCGCCAAAGGTATTGAGCATGACGCCAAAAAACCTGACAAGGAATTTTCAGGGTAAAAAAATAGTTATAGAATTTGACGAGTATTTCAATCTTAAAGATGAATTTAAAGAATTCAGTATTTCCCCCGATCAGGAGCGTCCGCCAATCTTAAAAAAGAAACAGAAAAAGCTGGAGATTACCTTGCAGGATTCTCTGGAGAAAAATACAACCTACACGCTCAATTTCGGAAAGTCTATTGCCGACGTAAACGAAGGCAATGTTCTTAAAAACTTATCTTATGTATTTTCGACGGGACCAGATATAGATTCGCTCTACATCAGTGGAAACGTATCGAATGCACTAACAGGTGAACATGAAAAGGAAGCCACCGTTATGATCTTTCCGGTAGAACGCGATACACTCTTTGGTAAGAAAAGACCTTCTATCTATACGCTTACAGACAGTGCCGGTAATTATAAGCTCAACAATTTACGTAAGGGAACTTATAAGATCTATGCACTGAAAGAATCCGGTGGTGGTGATAAAATTTATCAGCAACAGTCAGACGAGGTCGGTTTTATCAAAGAACCGATTGAACTTAACCAAAACAAGGAACAGGTAAACCTGCAGGTGTTTAAAGAACTGGCACCAGAATTCAGGCTCATTGAGCGTAAAATACACAATGACGGCAGTATTATACTGAGCTTTAGCCAGCATCTTAAACAGCCAAAACTGACTGTTATGGAACCTTCTGATATCGACGTGGGTAAATATGTATCTTTCAGTAAAAACAACGATACAGCAAAGGTCTGGCTTACCAATATGGGTTTTGATTCGGTCAAAATAGCCATTCAGGATGCCGGAAAACTACTGAATACCGTTAATCTTACCCGGGCTAAGAAAGATACATACACGCGCGATCTTACAGCTTCTGATAACCTCACCGGCGGAAAGTTAAATCCATATCACCCTTTTACCTTACATTTTAATTTTCCGGTTACGGCAACAGATGCCGCTAAAATAACTTTACTGGAAGATTCGGTAAAGCGTACCAACTTTGAACTGATTAAAGATAGTACCGACTTTCTTAAATACTATGTAAGGTATCCCTGGAGACAGAAAAAAAACTACATACTCAAATTTGAGGCTGGTGCATTTACAGGAATATTTAATATTAAAAACAAGGCTTTTGATCGCTCCTTTAAGCTCGAAACCATTGATAGTTATGGTACACTTACCTTAAAAACAGAGGTTCCTGTGGCTGGAAAAAATTACCTGGTACAGTTTATAGACGAAAAGAAAAATGTTATAAAATCATTTTCCATTAATAAAAACAGCACCCTTGATTTTGCCAATTATCCGGCAGGAAAATATTTTATAAGGGTTGTATATGATGAAAATAACAATGGAATATGGGACACTGGTCATGTAAAAGAAAATATACAACCAGAAAAAATATGGTATTCGCCAAGCGAAAAATCGCTCAGACCGAACTGGGAACGGGAAGATATATTAATCATCCCACTCCCACCCGAACGATAAAGTAAATCTTAAAATCTGTAAAAAGTAACTATTCGCCGGTAAACCAACCCGAATACATTACATAATTATCAGGCAGTTTATTTAATAAAGCCCGTTGCTCTTCTGTAATGGGCTTTATTTTTTTTGCAGGTGTACCGGCATACAGATAACCACTTTCACAAACAGTATTTTCCAAAACAACCGATCCGGCGGCAATGATACAATACTGCTCAACCCTTGCATGGTCCATTACAATGGCTCCCATACCTATCAGTACATTATCTTCAACTGTACAACCATGTACAATGGCATTATGCCCTACAGAAACGCGGTTTCCAATGTGTGTAGAAGCTTTCAAATAGGTAGCATGAATTACGGCACCATCCTGGATATTGCTTTCATTTCCAATGGTAATGGCATTTACATCCCCCCTGATGACCGCATTAAACCAGACCGAGCATCGGTCGCCCATCGTTACATCGCCTACAATTGTAGCATTTTCGGCAATGAAATTATCATTGCCCCACTGTGGTTTTTTATCCTTTACAGGTAATATTAAAGGCATACTATATATTAATTATAATACACGCTAATGAGTGGCGTATATCTTAGAAACAATAATGATTAATTAAAAAATGGTATCAACGAGTGTATCTGCATGTTGCGGATAATCTGTTGTATAATGCAATCCCCTGCTTTCTTTACGTTTAATGGCAGATTTTATAATGATATAAGCAACCTGTATTACATTTCTGAGTTCGCAAAGCTTAACCGATACCTTATTCTTTTTATAAAATTCTTCGGTCTCCTGGTAAAGTAAAAACAACCTTCTGTGTGCACGGTCTAAACGAAAATCTGAACGCACAATGCCAACATAATCGCTCATAATCTTTTGCGTTTCGCGCAGGTTGTGGGTAACCAATATGTCTTCATTTGTTTGTGTGGTACCATGATCGTCCCAATCCGGAATATGCTCCGGTATTACATTGTTTTTAAAATTTTCTATTGCATCCTGAAAAATCCGGTGTGCAAAAACCGTTGCTTCTAATAATGAATTGGAAGCCAGACGATTGGCACCGTGTAAACCCGTAGCCGAACATTCGCCACAAGCATATAAATTTTTAATAGAAGATCTTCCGTATTCATCAACCAGAATACCGCCACACATATAATGAGAAGCAGGTGTAACGGGAATATAATCTTTAGTCATATCGATCCCGATTGATAAACATTTGGCATATATATTAGGAAAGTGCTTCAATATATCTGCTTTGCTGCGCATGGTAATATCCAGGTAAACAAAATCATCGCCCGATTTTTTCATTTCAGCATCTACTGCCCTGGCAACGATATCACGCGGTGCAAGCGATTTTCTTTCGTCGTATTCCTGCATAAATTCTTCGCCGTTCTTTCTTCTCAGCACACCGCCAAAACCTCTTACAGCCTCCGAAATCAGGAATGAAGGATACTCTCCTGGATGATATAAAGCTGTTGGATGGAACTGAATAAACTCCATATTACGAACTTTTCCTTTTGCCCGGTACACCATCGCCATGCCATCGCCGGTTGCAATAACCGGATTTGTCGTAGCCGAATAAACATGTCCCGCACCACCCGAAGCCATTACAGTCACATTTGCCACAATCTTTTCCACATCGTTAAGCTCTGTGTTAAAGGCATATACGCCATAACAGTTAATATCTTCCGTACGTTTATCCACAAAGGCACCCAGGTGATGTTGGGTAATCAGCTCCAATGCGAAGTAATGTGTTAATATCTCTATGTTGTTATTCTGATGAATTTCCTTTAGCAGTACACGTTCAATTTCGTATCCGGTGATGTCTTTATAGTGTAAAACACGATGTTCAGAGTGCCCACCTTCTTTAGCCAGATCGTAAAATCCGGTATGGTCTTTATCGAAGTTTATACCATAATCTATAATCTCCTGGATGCGCTGAGGCCCCTCTTTTACAACCATTTCCACAATTTTTTCATCGCATAAACCGTCGCCCGCAATCAATGTATCCTGGATGTGTTTTTCAAAAGAATCATCTTTATTAACCACTACTGCTACCCCACCCTGCGCATATTTGGTGTTCGATTCATCCTCATTCGATTTTGTTATAATTAAAACCCGACCAAATTTTGCTGCTTTAAGTGCAAAACTCAAACCCGCTATTCCTGAACCAATTACCAGAAAATCTACTTTCCTCATCAATAAAAACCTTTAATAAACTAACAATGTTAACAACTTCAAAACAAATGTTAGTTTTATGTATAAATAAACCTAATAACAAAATTTGAATGTTTAAAGCTAAGCTAAAAACATAATTTGCCACAATCTTTTAAGTAATTTTTAAGCACCTTTGTACAAGTAATTAACTTTTTACCCACTTATAAACAATTAACATTCTGTTATTGATAAAATTTGAGTCGTTTTCAAATCATCTTGTAAATCAGCTAAATGATATTAAAGAAATATAAACAAAATGTTAGTAAACGATGAATAACTTAAATTGAAGAATGTTTTTTTTAAAACTTGTCAACAAAACTAA
>JASLGV010000072.1 GCA_030149995.1 Pedobacter sp. | reverse complement strand
TCGATGTATTGATGATTGTGGTATAGGTAACCACATTAGATGAGATGGTTGGGTTTAACCTGATCTCCTGTATAGTACCGTTAAAAGTATCATCCAGAAAAGCATCTACGGTAAAAGTGGCCCGCTCGCCGGTTTTAATGTTGCCTACATCGGCCTCATCTACAGAAGCCTGCACCTGCATTTTGGTCAAGTCTTTGGCAATGCTAAAGATCTTAGGTGTGCTAAAGCTGGCGGCCACCGTAGTCCCCACACTCACACTTCTCGATAACACGGTACCATCAATAGGTGAGTAGATGCTGGCCAGCGACAGGTTTTTCTGTGCCGACTGCAATTGTGCTTTAATGCTGCTTACCGAAGCTTTTGCCGCATTGTAGGTGTACAGCGCATTATCATAATCCGCTTTACTAATGGCACCCACTTTATACAACTCGCTCTGGCGGCTAAAATTGCCCTGCTGGTAAACAAGCTGACTTTCGGCACTCATTAAGTTGGCCTGGTACTGATTTACCGAAGCTTGAAAAAGGGTTTTATCCAGCTCTGCCAGCAATTGTCCTTTCTTTACTTTCGAATTAAAATCTGCATACAGGTTTTGAACCGTACCAGATACCTGTGTGCCTACTGCCACCGTATCGACGGGCTGGATTTTACCTGTAGCAGTTACATTAGCTGAAATATAACCCATTTTGGGTTTTTCAGACTCCAGTACCACAACCTGCTCTTTTTTGCGGAAGCCGAAATACCAGATCGCAACGCCTAAAATAACGACGCCAATAACGATTAATATGCTTTTATTCTTTTTCATGTATGTGAATTTTAAAACCGGAGATTGTGTTAATTGGTTACAGGTACACCTGTATAAAAATTATATATTTTGGTGTAAAGGTTTGCTGTATACTTAGCCTGTGTAAATGCCTGCAAGGCTTGCACATATAGGTTTTTCTGTTGCAGATATTCGACCATATTGTTTACACCGATTCTGAGCTGCTGATCTGCAATTCTTAAAGCCTCTTTTGTATAAACAAACTGCTCCTGCGCAGCACTGTACTGACTGTTGGCATTCTGAACATTGATATAGGCACGTTCAACCAGCTGGTTTAAATTTGTTTTCGTATCCTGTAAGGATAACTGTGCCTGCTGGATTTCGATATTTGCCTTGGCTACATTGGTATGTGTTACTTTACGATCAAAAATGGGTATGGAAAGCGTAAGCCCCAGCGATTGGTTAAAAGTATTGTTTAGCTGGTTCGTATACATGCCGGGATTGTTGCTGTTATAACCACTATACAGCGAGCCGCCCAAACTGATAACCGGACGAATACTGGCCTTTGTTTTTTCCAGTTCAATTTGTTGCAATTGTACATTTAGCGCTGCACTTTTCACCTCAGGTCTGCTTTCCAGTGCTTTATCCTGCGCTACAGCCAGGTTTTCCAGCTTCGCATTGTTTTTGGTGGTATCTGCATCCGAAACCTGAAAATCCGCAGAAGTAGGCAGCTGAAGTAATTGTTTCAAAGTAAGTACATTCTGTTGAAGCGTATTCTGCGCAGAAACCAATGTATATTTATCATTGGCATAGGTAGCCTGTAATTGCAGCAAATCTTTTTGCGCCAGCGTTCCGGCTTTGGCACGTTGCTGTCCCTGCACCACTTGTGCCGAGCTGGTTTTAACCAGGTCTTCGAGATAGGTAATGTTTTCTTTCGCCAGTAAAATGTTTAGGTAAGCCTGTGTAATTTGAAGCGTAATGTCGTTTTGAGCGGTTAAAACGGCTAAACCTGCCGTTTGGGTACTCAAATCTTTAGATTTTATGTTGTTGTTGAGATAACCGCCATTAAACAGGGTTAATTCTGAATTAACGCCATAACCGCTGCTGCTTTGTATACCCGATTTATAATTGGCAAGTCCCTGAGAAACTGTAGCCGATAAATTGGGATATCTGGCCGTTCTGGCTGCAATAAGATCCTGCTCTGCAGATTTCTCACTCAGTTTCAAACTGTTAATAGTGATGTTCTTTTCTTTCGCGTAGTCGATGCAGGTTTTCAGATCCCAAACCTGTTGTTTTTCCTGCGCCCGGGTTACCAAACCCAGCAAAATAAAAACAGCTAATATGTTATATTTAAAATATTTACGCATGGCGATAAATTTTATGCTTTTGATATACTTCCAAACAAAAATATATCCAGTGCCCAAAATGTTTTTACAAATGAGATGAAACGCAAAAGAAAAGAGATAAAAGCCTAAAAATTTTAGACATCAGCATAAAGACCGATATGCTATATGGAAAAGAAGCTGTAGGTTGAAGCGGACAAAAGCGTACTTTTAAAGCAATTCAATACGCTTTTATAATCTACCCAAAATGGGGTACAGCACAATAATCCGGAAGGATATGAGCTTAGAAAATAAATTGTGCCAATCCAGTAAAAAATCTGATGTTTCGGAAAAATGCTAAACAGTCCGGAGTATGGTACCAGTCTCCATAACCTCTAAACAATGTTGGAGGCCACATTTTAAGGCAAAATTATTACGCTGATGGCCTACGGGAAAATCAAATGCAACGGGATAATGATAATCCTGTACCTTTTCCATCACAATTTCGTAAATGGTTTTTCCAAATTCTTCGCCAGCATCATCTGGTTTAAGCTTAAATCCACCCACAATTAAACCTTTTAAGTGCTGTAATTTTCCGCTTCTTTTTAAATTCCAGAACATCCGGTCTATGCTGTATAAATATTCGCCGGTATCTTCTACAAACAAAATCTTATGTTTCGTATCCAGATCGGAGGGACTGCCGGCCATCGTTTCTAAAATACTGAGGTTGCCACCAACAAGCGGAGCCGTAACGGATCCATACTGGTTAGCGGGATGAGCAGGTGCGCGATAAAGCAGATCATCACCCATCAGTGCATTTTTTATAGATAAGATCGTCTCTATCTGAATGGGTTCGGCCTTCGTCCAATCGGCCGGGAAGCTGTTGCACATCTTCGAATGAATGGATGCAATGTTATACTGTTTAGAAAGATGGCTGTGCAATACGGTTATATCGCTGAAACCAATAATCCATTTTGGCCGCCTCTTAAAGGACGAAAAATCGATCTGATCGATAATCCGAACCAAACCATATCCGCCCCTGGCACACATAATGGCCTGTATGCTGCTGTCATCCAGCATTTGCTGAAAATCAGCCAATCTTTCTGCATCTGTACCACCATAGGTAAAATCGCGTTTTCCCACACTCGAACCTATTTTAACATGAAAGCCCCAGCTTTCCATTAAAGAAACAGCAGCAGAGACCTCTGTAAGATCGATGTAACCTGCCGGACTTACAATGCCTATGGTATCGCCGGTTTTTAAATAGGAAGGTATTTTAACTGAACTTGTATTGATGACATCCGGTGTTTTACCAAAGCTATTCAACGCAGGCGACAAGGCAGTAGCAGCCAATAGGGAAGAGAGAAAATGTTTCCTGTTCATATCTGGTTTATGATCTGTACGAAGATAAGCTTTGATGTTTTAAAATTAAAACCGGAAAAGGGCAGGAGTCAAAACCAAAATTCCGGAAAACAAATAAGGCTATCCATCCGGATAGCCTGCTAACAACAAAACAAATATAAGATAACCAAATCTTGCATGATCATGAACGGATTGTAAGTGCCATGCTACACTTGCGGCCCAGTAGTGGATTCGAACCACCATATTAAGGTTTATGAAACCCCAACCTTACCCTTCAGTCAACTGGCCGTATATTTAAACCTGCTTGAGTGTTAAATAATTCTGTAATGTAATTTTTTCATCTTCTGTCAGGTTTAAAACCTGATCATCCTGCTCAACATTGTTTGCATCACTGCTTACCGGATATACAACAATCGGGTAATCCTCGATCGCTGGAAATTGAAAATATATAGACATCTCTTTTAATTATTTA
>JASLGV010000070.1 GCA_030149995.1 Pedobacter sp. | reverse complement strand
AATTCTCCTGCTTTAACACCTTCGCCAAAAACAAAGAAATAACGGTAGTAACAAATTGCGATTAATACGATAACAACTATAACTGCGATAATTGAACCTACTTTTTTGCCTGTTGTCATATATGATAATGTATATATAAATGTAGCTAAACAACACATAAGTTTAACTAATGATTTAAATAAAAATTCTTTTTATAAATCTTTCTAGTTTTCAATATTTTGCTTACATTTGCAGCCCCGATAATACGGGAAATTTAAAAACCACGAGAGGAGGTATTTCAGCGTTATGATCATTATCAACATTAAAGACGGCGAATCATTAGATAAAGCCCTTAAACGTTTTAAAAAGAAATTTGAAAAAACAGGTGTTTTAAGAGAGCTTCGTAGCCGTCAGGCATACGAGAAAAAATCTGTAGCCCGTCGTATGGAAGTTAAGCACGCTATCTATAAACAAGGATTGAATTTAGATACAAACGTATAATTACATACGTAAATTATATTTGAAATGCCTTCAGTATTACTGAGGGCATTTTTTTTATGCATATTTTTTGAAAGAGATGCCCATGCGTCTATACATATTTATAGTAAATAGTTTTCTCTTTTTTTGCTGATAAATTAATCCGCTAATCAGGATTGATGGTTAATTGGCGGGGCACCGGTCTATTTGTGATTTGCGGCATTTTATATTAAGACATAAAACATTTCTTTATTCAGAAAGTATTTGTAACTTCAATTTCAAGGATGGATTAAACGAATTTGGATGTTGCTGAACAGTTTTCTAACATATTTATCACACGAAAAGCGCTATTCTGCGCATACGCTTATTTCTTACAAAACAGATTTAGGTCAATTTGAAAAATTCATTCTTGATACGTTTGACCTTTCTTTTTCGGAAGTGCAACATACGCATGTACGCAGCTACATGGTTGATCTGATGGAGCAGGAGGTAGGTGCGGCCAGCATCAACAGAAAAATATCCGCTTTGCGTAGCTTTTACAAGTTTTTAATCCGGTCGGGCAAACTGGAAAGCAATCCAATGGTTTTAATTAAGGCACCTAAGGTTCCCAAACGCTTGCCGGTATTTGTAGATGCGCAAAAAATGAATCATTTACTGGATTCGGCCGATTATTTTAATGAAAGTTTTGAATCGGTAAGAGATCATCTGGTTATTGAGTTGCTTTTTGGAACCGGTATGCGTTTAAGTGAATTGCTTGAATTGAAGGAAGGAGACATCGATAAATACGAGGCAACCATTAAAGTTTTAGGAAAAAGGAACAAAGAACGTATAATTCCGGTAAATAAACAGCTTATCAATCAGGTTGATCGTTATAGTCAACTAAAAATGTTGCAAAACTTTCATAACAATATCACCAACTTAATCGTTACCAATAAAGGTACTAAGGCGTACCCTAAACTTATTTATAAGATTGTAAGCAGTTATTTGACCTATATATCTACACAGGATAAAAAGAGTCCGCATGTTTTGCGACACAGCTATGCCACCAGCTTATTAAATGCGGGGGCAGATCTGAATGCCATAAAAGAACTTTTAGGGCATGCGAGCCTGGCCGCAACACAGGTTTATACACATAATTCTATTGAAAGATTAAAATCAATTTATAAACAAGCCCATCCAAAGGCATAAAAAAGGAGGAAACATGAAAATCGGTGTTCAATCAATTCACTTCACAGCAGATAGCAAGTTGTTAGATTTTATTCAGAAGAAAGCAAATAAGCTGGATCAGTATTTTGATCAGATTATAAGTGGCGAAGTGTACTTAAAATTGGAGAATGTAGACGATGAGGCCAACAAAATTAGCGAGATTAAGCTGATTGTACCGGGGGGAACGTTGTTCGCGAAGGAACAATGTAAGTCATTTGAAGAGGCCACGGATCTGGCAATTGAATCCTTAAGGAAGCAGATTACAAAACATAAAGATAAAACGCGTTCAAAATTAAGCGAACACAAGGTAATAATTAGCGAAAGTGAAATATCTGATTACTAAGTGACTACTTTTTTTTAACCTTAAAAAACGATTGGCAAGCTAAAAAGTTTGCCAATTTTTTTTAAAAAATATTTTGATTAGAAAATTAAATGTGTAGATTTGCATTCCATTTCGGAAAGGGGGTTACTCCTCAGAAAAAATGGATCGTTCTGTGAAAAGATAAAAAATAAAAAAAAATAAAAAAACACGGTTAATTATATTGGAAAACAACTTTTTTTCGTATAATTGCAGAAAATTAAAAGAGACTAAAAGCCTCCTTAGCTCAGCTGGTAGAGCAACTGACTTGTAATCAGTAGGTCATTGGTTCGATTCCGATAGGAGGCTCTTTAATTTTAAGTTTTACTTTATTAAAGTAAAGTTGGGGAGATACCAGAGCGGCCAAATGGGACAGACTGTAACTCTGTTGTCGTAAGACTTCGAAGGTTCGAATCCTTCTCTCCCCACTAACTTAAATGATAATATGACCAAATGTTTTAATGATTGATTTATTCTTTCATTTCCCCATTCAATCAGCCTTTCATTTAAAAGTTAAAAAAGCG